>SHUR01000029.1 GCA_009694565.1 Ilumatobacteraceae bacterium
GAGGGGACAGTGCGCCGAGTAATTTCAACTCGCCAAGGCTCTAGCGGCGAGTCCCCATAAACATGCCTCGCAGGGCCTGGTAATTCTCAATACAGTGACCCGCGCCCAGCACCACTGCCTCAAGTGGCTGTGGTGACATCTTGACAGGCACTTCAGTTTCACGTTCGATTCGAGCTGCGAGCCCACGCAGCATTCCGCCACCACCTACTAGGTACATGCCGCGCGCAAGGAAATCTTGAGCCAATTCAGGTGGGGCTTTAGCAAGACAACGCTTGACGGACAAAACCATGGCAGCGACTGGTTCATCAATTGCGAATCGCACTTCTTCTGCAGTTAAGCGAACTGTTTTGGGTAATCCGGTTACCAGGTCGCGTCCGCGAATGTCAGCACTACGATCTTTCGGTCCTGGTTCGGCTGAACCAATTTGAATTTTTATTTCTTCCGCGGTGCGCTCACCAATTGCGACACCATGTTCACGGCGTACGTAACTTTGTATAGCTGCATCAATATCAAAACTGCCGACACGAATAGCCTCAAGTGCGACTACACCACCCAAACTAATAACTGCAGTTTCCGTTGTGCCACCACCGATGTCGATCACCATGTTGCCAACGGGTTCATCAATGGGAAGATTGGCACCAATAGCCGCTGCCATCGGTTGTTCAATTAGTTGCGCATCGGATGCACCGGCACGGCGTGTGGCATCTGTTACCGCGCGGCGTTCTACTTCAGTAATTGCAGACGGAACACAAATAACAACTTTGGGACGTGTGAATCGCGAAACACCGACACGTTGCAGCAACAAACGAATCATTCGCTCGGTGATGTCAAAGTCGGTGATTGCACCACCGCGTAATGGGCGAACCGCCACGATGTAACTAGGAGTTCGACCAATCATGTCCCACGCATCATGTCCGGTGGCCAAAACCTCACCAGATTGACGATTTACTGCAATAACTGAAGGCTCATTGAGCACTATGCCCTTGCCCTTCATGTACACCAAAGTGTTGGCGGTACCGAGGTCGATTGCGAGGTCACGAGCCATGGTGAGATCCTTCTATGGAGATACGAATTGGACCCATTAGTTGCGTCGGTCTTCTGGATTGTTGCGATGTACTGATGATTGTCGCGCTTCAGGCGACAGTGCATCAATGTGCCGACGAAAGTTGGCAATTCCATCATCTATGCGCACATTGCGATTATCAAGATAAATCATTACCAGCAACGTTGAACCGGACACGATTGCAATGAAAGAAAAAAGTCCAGTGAAGAAAGAGAGTGCGATCACGAGGGATTGCTCGCAACTTGTTGTGGTGTAGTGATGTTATGGGTGCCAGTTCCCCAATCAGATCCGCCGTCCCAATTTTCTTTCTTCCAAATTGGTGCCGACTCTTTCAACGCATCGATGAGAAACCGTGCGGCGTCAAACGCAATAGGGCGATGCGCGGAAGAGACTGCAACAACAACCGACGATTCACCCAATGACAATTCTCCAGTGCGATGCAGAATTGCGATTCGCCTAGCATCAGTGAAACGGACCCGCGCTTCATTAGCAATCTTTGCAAACGAAGGGATTACTGCATCTTCGTACGCCTCATACTCAAGCGAGGTGACATCTGTACGACCATCAGCGTGATCCCGTACGGTTCCCGAGAACAAAACCACGGCTCCGCAATCTGGCTTTATTGCCCACTGATAGATGTCACCGATGGGAAGTTCTGAGGTAGTCAATTCAAACCACTCGTCTCCGAGCAACGGTGCAGGCATGGGACAATCGTACTCTGACGGCACAGGGTCGGGCTTGTGATGGCGCCAACACTTGCGCACCCATCGCGATTAGTGTCTGTCACTTGTGAGCGCTGACGAATGTGAGAACCAAAATCCAGCACCGGTCCCAGCGTACGAACGCACGTGGCGTCACCCAGCCGAGATGGCAGATGCTGTACGTACAGATTTCCTTGCAACACCGCCAAAAATTAGTCGTCGCCTGACTGCTTTTGCAGCAGGCGTCAGTTTGGTCGCTTCCGCTGCAGTCCTCGCCATCGCAATTCCAAAGGGAATCTCCTCCTATCGAGAAGACATCGAGGCAGTGCTTCAAGTTTCGCCAAGCAGCACCATTCCACTGGTCAAAAATTACTCACTGAAGGAGATGGCCGTCATCAATAGCGACACCGGCACAACGTCGGCATTGTCGCTTGGCAACGGCATCTGGATTGCGGCCAGCGACGACATTGGTACGGCAACGTCGCTCTGGGTCACGTCAGAAGATGGGCTGAATGTCCCCGTTCAAATCGTTGCGAAAGACTCTGCCACCGGACTAGCGCTTGTTCATTGTGACGACAAGTCAGCGTGGGGACCCGCACCAGATTTGAGCCACTTGATTGATCCCACCCAAATGTCGGATTTGTCACAGTATCGAATTGTCGACACTGCCACGTCCGAAACATTTGTTGCCCGTCCAAGTTTGTCGACGAACAATGATTCAACGGATGTACCAATCAATTCTGCTGACGCAATTCATGGGCTCGCAACTGTCCGTGATTCTCAAGGTCAATTGGTGGGAATTGTGGTGCGGCGTGATCACTCTGCGTGGATCCTCAACAAAGCCTCAATTATCAACATGATTCGTACTCTCCTGCGACGACCCTGACGATGCAACACGCATCGCTCCTCCTATCATGAGTACATGGCTGATGGCGACATAAATGCTTCCAATCCTTTCGGTGGTATTCCCTTCTTTAACGACATGATGCGGGCAATGGCTGGACAAGGCCCGCTCAATTGGGACCTCGCGCAACAGTTCGCACAACTTGGCGCAGTTGGTGATTCAGCAGATCCAGAACCAGATACGGCCACTCGTTTAGCGTTTAATTCCCTCGCAGACATTGCCGATATGCATGTTCGGGCAATCACCTCGCTTTCCACGGGATCGAACGATACGCATACCGAAATTCTCACAACAACGCGAGCACGGTGGGCACATCGCACCCTGACCGACCTACGGCCGTTGTTCACAAACCTTGCAACAGCACTTCAGTCACACGACACTGGCGGTGACGCTCTTGATGATCCGATGGCAACCATGATGGCAAACCTTTCCACCATGATGGCCCCAGCCATGATGGGGATGTCTATCGGTTCAATGATTGGCGCACTAGCCAGTCATGCTCTCGGACAATATGAAATTCCACTTGCCCGCCCGCACGCATCAGAAATTCTCATCGTGGCCTCATCAGTAGACGCGTTCGCGACGGAATGGGAAATCCCCAAAGAGGACCTGCGCATGTGGGTGCTAATTCATGAACTTGCGTCGCACGCAGTTCTTGCAGCACCAGCAATCGCAGATGGGCTCACCACTTTGGTTGAGGCACATGTATCTGCTTTTCGACCAGACCCAGATGCATTGATGTCGTCTCTCACGGATCTTGACCCAACCGACACAAACGCAATGGCTGCGGTACAAAACTTGTTCTCTAACCCAATGGTCATGATGGGCGCCTCACGCACTGCTGAACAAGAAGCACTTGCCCCTGTTCTTGATGCTCATGTAGCTGCAATTTCCGGCTACATCGACTATGTCGTTGACTCTGTCAGTGCGCGTCTCTTGGGCGGGGCGTCGCCCATCGCCGAAGCTGTTCGTCGACGTCGAGTCCAGAACAGCACACACTCTCATCTCGTAGAACAACTTCTTGGCATCTCACAGACACGTGTACAACAACAACGAGGCCGTGCGTTTGTTCACGGTGTCGTAGAGCGTGACGGCGCAGCATTATTGCCATCTCTTGTATTGTCGCCGGGAAATTTACCGACGCCTAGCGAGATCGACGCGCCCGGTCTGTGGCTCGCCCGCCTCGAAATCCAATAGTCGTTCCGCGCGTTCGCACGTACAGCACTGCGCCCGCGATACCGACAACGCCCACGATGACAAACCCCACCCATCCGGCAGGCGCAAAGACCACGGGTAAAAGTCCACCAGCGACCCACGCCATTTGGTTCTGAGTCTCAAATCGAGAAAAAGCGCGACCTCTGTTTGCATCGGGTGCACCACTTTGCACAGTTGCCTCAAATGCGAGTCGCCCGATAGCAGCCGCAGCATTGACGACCGCCGCCAACACAATGCCCCCGGTGATCTGGCCATACCATGCAGAACCAAGACCCACAACGCCCACAGAAACAAGAGAGCACAGAAGCATGGTCTGTACCTGCATCTTTTTTCTTAAGTACGGACCTGCAAAATTTGCCCCCAGCGTAGCCAGACTTGACAAGCCAATCGCCAACCCAAACCACGCAGTTCCGGCTATCTCACGACGTAACCAAAAAGCTAAATGGAAAAACATGAAGCCAACAATCCCACGCAGCACTCGCATTGCATTTGCGGCTGCCACCACACCTGCAGAGTGCAATTCTTCGGTCTCTAAAGCATCTGCTGGTGTTGTAGCGACCACACTTTTTGGCAATCGATTTGCATTTAGTGCCGCAGCAAGAAACGCAATGACTCCGAAGCCAAGAGCGGCTTGAGAACTAATAAATTGTAGAAGCCCAACTGGTACTACGACGACGAAGCCAGTAATGCCCGCTATCTGACCGAGTTTGCTATTTGCTTCCACCAGACCATCAGAACCGACGACCGTGGTTGGCACTAAGGAAGATTTTGCAATTGAATACGTCTTCGCAAGAACAAGTGATGCGAATGCCAACGGAAATAGTGTTAGCGAATCAAGTGACTTCATCATGCCGATCAGCACGAATGCGCGCAAGATGGCCACCATCAATACGACCATGCGCTGCCCACCGCGCATCCGGTCCACAAGCGGTCCGACAAATGGCGCAACAATGGCGAATGGCGCCATGCTCACGGCAAGAAACAAAATAACTTTGGTGCGAGCAGCATCAGGACTAATCGATAAAAAGAGCGAGTCGGCCAATGCCAGCGCCATGGCTGTCTCGCCGGCCACCATGAGCGAATGGGTGCGGGACAGCCTCTGAAAGGCACTGACGGGCGGCAAGCCACCATTTACTAGAGGTTCAGTTTTACGCCGCGTAACCACGCAGCGATACTACGCCGTGCGTTGTTTGTCGTACTTGTATCCGAGACCACGAATGGTGACAATGCGCGTCGGATTAGCCGGATCATCTTCAATTTTTGCACGAAGGCGCTTGACATGGACATCGAGGGTCTTCGTATCGCCCACATAATCACTGCCCCACACGCGGTCAATCAGCGTTTCACGTGGCAACACTCGCCCGGCGTTGGCGAGCAAGATGTGAAGCAATTCAAATTCCTTCAACGGCAACGCTTGCGCTTCTCCACGAATTATTACTTCGTGTTGGTCGGGGTCAAGTGCCACATCACCGACTTCGATAGAAGCACCTGAAAGTTCTCCACCACGATCATTTGGCACGCGACGCATTACTGCGCGCATCCGTGCTGTCAATTCACGAAGGCGGTACGGCTTTGTGACGTAATCATCTGCTCCGACTTCAAGACCAACAACAGTGTCAATCTCGGCGCCTTTTGCAGTAACCATGATGATGGGAGTTGTCGTCTTCTTACGTAATTGACGGCATACATCAATGCCAGACATTTTTGGCAGCATCACATCAAGCAGAACCAGATCTGGCTGAACAAGATCGAACATTTCAAGGGCCTGCAAACCATCACGCGCAACCTCTACGCGGAATCCTTCGCGCTTTAACCCGACTTGCAACGCCTCAATGAATGACTCTTCGTCTTCCACTACCAAAACCGTTGGCATACCTGTGTTTGACCGTGAGTTCACCATGCCCTCCCATAGTGACTCATGTTGACCGCAAAACACGAGGTATCTGAAGAATAAACGTCGAACCTTCACCTTCCCGAGACCGTACGTTCACCTCCCCGCCATGATTGGTAACCACATGTCGCACAATGGAGAGCCCAAGGCCAGTTCCGCCGGTGGCCCTGTTGCGGGCTCGATCGACCCTGTAGAAGCGTTCAAAAATGCGATCAAGGCTGTCAGCGGGGATTCCAATACCCCTATCTTCCACCTCGACAGAAACCGTCGTATCTGAAGTG
Organism: Ilumatobacteraceae bacterium; assembly: GCA_009694565.1. Taxonomy (GTDB): domain Bacteria; phylum Actinomycetota; class Acidimicrobiia; order Acidimicrobiales; family Ilumatobacteraceae; genus UBA2093. The sequence continues at coordinate 6,056 of SHUR01000029.1, forward strand.
ACAACCCGGACATCAACTTGATGTGTCTGATCGCTGTACTTCACTGCGTTCTCCACCAGGTTTGCCAGAGCTGACACCAACTGAAAGAAATCACCAGAAACTATTGCGACACCCTTCTCCGATTTGAGCAACAAAGGCACACTTTGACGCATTGCGATAGGACTCACTCGCTCAATAGCCTCTGCAACCACATCTGCCATGTCGATGTCGACCATCGACATTTCCCCGCCCAATTCGATGCGTGACAATTCCAGCAGGTCGTCAATCGTGCGCGACATTCGTTGTGCTTCAGTCACCATGCGACCAGTCAATCGCAATACCAATTCATCATCAGTCTCACCTTCAATGGTTTCTGCCAAAACAGAAATAGCACCGATGGGAGTTTTGAGTTCATGACTAACGTTTGCGACGAAGTCCGTACGTACTTGGTCGATACGCCACCGTTCAGTGACATCGTCCATAATCGCAATTGCTCCACCATCTGTAACCGGGATGGCACGAACTTCAATAACGCGCAGCGGAGGACCCGCCAATTGAATCTGTTCGCGACTTTCGATTCCGCGCAATGCCAACACAAGCAACCGCTCTGCTGCTACTTCAATCAGTACATCAGCATGTCGAGCGCCCGCAATCGACCTTGAAACGGTATTTCGAAAACGCTCTTCTCCATCAGGAAGAAGGACAACAACACCCATTGGAAGTGCATCAAGGAGCACTTTGATCTCTGCTTCTGAGTCTGGCACCAATACGGGGTCGACGACATCAGGAGCCGAAACAACCCGAGGAGTCCGCGTACGATCACGAATGAAAAAACCAGCACCTACTCCACTAATGATGCCGACAATCAACAACCACATATCGATTCCGACCTAGCGGGCTTAACTTTCTTCTTTGGTGAAAAAAGGAATGCCATCGGTGTCATCTTCAGCAGATTTTTGGCGGAAACGTGCTGCTCCTTTGTGTTCTGGTAACCAACCTGTTACCAGGTATCGAACGCGCTCACCGATATTGACCGCATGGTCACCAATACGCTCGTAAAAGCGGGCAACAACAGCAAGCTGAATTGCAACTTGCAGGTCGAGTAAATTTTCAGAATGGCTCTCAAGGATTGCCTGAACAAATTCACGTTGCAAACTGTCGAGGTACGAGTCCATGTCGTCAATAGCAGCAGCTTTTGCTGCATCATTTTCTTCAAATGACTCAAGAGCAGATTCCCAGAGTGATTCGGCTTGCTCTCCCATTCGCGCGATCAACCCACGAAGACGCGGGTCGAGGTCGTGGCCATAAATGCGGCGAGCAGCTTTGCAGATATTGACTGCAAGGTCTGCAGAGCGTTCAATTTCAGCAATCATCTTTACAACCGATACCACCTGGCGAAGGTCACCAGCTACTGGAGCCTGCAACGCAAGAATTTGATAGCAGCGTTCCTCAAGTTCCAAGGACAACGAATCGACCTCATCATCAAACTGGATCAAGGCATCCGCCCCTTCCAGGTCTCCATTGAGAAGGACTGCTGTGGCACGAGGAATAGCTTCGATAACAGAAGCAGCCAACCGCACAAGTTCAGTGCGAACGTCATCAAGTTGTTGGTGAAAACCTTTACGAAGTTCGTCCATAATTCCCCCTGAGAAACAAATAGCTACGAGCGACTCCACTATAGGAACGAGCACGCGAACAATAGTCTGTCATATTGTGAACGAAAAGTGAACTTGTTCCGCGTGTTACAGAGAAATTGTGCCTTCAGGCACGCCTAGTTTTAACTGCGATTCTGAGTCCCGTTGATGGATTCGATACTGAGCATCATTTGAAGGTACATATTCGGCGGGGCCAACACGGCGCCAATTGCCTTCTCGGTTCATCTCAAATGCGACAACATCATCGGAAAGGAGCGTTGCAAAGACTTCTTCGATCCATGCGCGATGTTTCGGATGCTCTACCGGAATAAGAACTTCAACTCGCTTATCTAAGTTACGAGGCATCATGTCAGGAGATCCAATGTAATAAACAGGGCCATTATCTTGTCCACCGTGGGCGAAGTGATACATACGGGAATGCTCAAGATAACGCCCGAGGACAGACCTGATGTGAATATTCTGTTCGTGATCCGAACTGGGTCGAATGCAACAAATTCCTCGCACAATGAGGTCAATGCGTACGCCAGCTTCGCTCGCCCGGTACAAGAGTTCAATCACGCGGGCATCTGCGAGACCATTAATTTTCATCACAATGTGGCCATCTACGCCGTATGAAATTTCATTTTCAATTAATTGCACTATCTTGCTGCGCAAGAACCGAGGAGCAACAATAAGGCTTTTGAAATCATGATCCTTATCAAACCCAGTCAAAGAGTTAAACAAATGAGAAACATCATCACCAATTTTTTCATCACAGGTGAAGAGTCCGATGTCTTCATAAATTCGTGCGGTTTTTGAGTTGTAGTTGCCAGTACCGACATGAACATACCGACGTAGCCCGGATTCTTCTTGGCGGACAACCAATACGCATTTGCAGTGGGTCTTAAGCCCTACAACGCCGTACACCACATGGACACCTGCACGTTCAAGTTCTTTAGCCCAGGTGACATTGACTGCTTCGTCGAATCGAGCAGTCAATTCAATAAGCGCCACTACTTGTTTCCCTAGTTCAGCAGCCTTGATAAGACTGCGCGCAATGGGCGAATCGCCTGACGTACGGTACAAAGTGATTTTGATTCCTTGTACTCGAGGATCATTGGCTGCTTGCTCGAGAAATTCCTCAGTTGATGAAGAGAATGATTCATACGGGTGATGCACCAATAGGTCACGTTGGCGCAACACACTAAACATTGATTGATCGTTGCCATCTGCAGCGGCAAGACGGCCTGCTGTCACAGAATGCCACGGGGTGTCTTTCAGAGTTGGCTCATCTAAGCCGTGCAGCTCCCACAAGCATGACAACGCGAGCGGGGCTGTGTGATACGAAACGTCTGTTCTTTCCAGATCAAGTTCTTCCAACAGCATGTCAAGTACATCGGGGTTGATGTGGTGATCAACTTCGAGCCGAACAGCCCGCCCAAAACGGCGGCGGCGCAATTCCATTTCGACAGCAGCAAGTAAGTCGTCTGCGTCTTCATCATCAAGTGTGAGGTCTGCGTTACGTGTGACTCTGAATGCGCTGACATGGACAACGTCCATTCCGACGAACAGGTCCGAGACGTGAGCTGCAACGATGTCTTCGATCATCACATATCGGCCCTCAGACATTTTATGGAATCTCTTGAGAAAGGTAGGAATCTTCACTCGAGCAAAACGTTGTTCACCAGTGGAGGAATCGCGCACCAACACGCCAAGGCTGATGGCCAGGTTCGAGATGTACGGGAATGGGTGCGATGGGTCAACAGCTAGTGGTGTGAGCACCGGGAACAACTGTCGCTCGAAGAACTGCTTCATCGCAATCTGTTCTTCATGGGTGATGTCCGCCCAGCGACACACGACTATTCCGTGGTCAGCAAGGGGCGGAAAAAGCACATTAAGTAGCACGTTTTCGTGCTCTGCAACCAAGTGGTCCACTCGATTGGCAATTTCGTTTAACTGACGAGTCGGTGATAATCCGTCGGACGATGTTGTTTGAACGGCTGCAGCAACCTGACCCTTCAGTGCTGCCACTCGTACCTGGTAAAACTCATCAAGGTTCGAGCAAAAGATGGCACAAAATTTGATCCGCTCAAGAAGGGGTACCGATGTTTCACGTGCAAGTGAAAGAACACGCTCATTGAAATCAAGCCAGCTCAGCTCTCGGTTGCCAATTAATCGACTCATGCGATAAAAGGCTAGTGAAGGGACAGCGGGACTAATAGTCGCCGACTCATAGAGTTCGCCATGTGTTCACCGTGCAGTGTTATTTGTAGAACCCACAACGTGGATTTAGAACTCGTAGTCAGGGTCGCCCATATCCCATTCAATGGAAATGAGTTCACGCTCAGCATCGCGAACGATACGAGCCATGTTGCGGCGAAATTGTGGGTCGTCACGAGGAAGTAAAACAAGACGAGCAAGAACACGCGAACGGAATTCATCAAGAATTGTCTGATCGCCCCAATCTGCGTAGACCTCCCAATGCGGAGACACTGCGCCAAGAAATGCAATGCGGGCATGGGCTTTCGGGGCCTGGGGAATCTGGATATCTGTCATGGTGTCTCCGGACTGCAATACGTGGATTGCACGTATGAATCAATAGCGAACTCCCCAAAGCCTATCGGGGCACTCGCACGACGACTTCTGAGTGATTTTCGCGTTTTTTACGCGTTTTTGAGGCCAGTCCTGTGGATAAGTGACATGTTTACCAAACCTTTACTCAACGTGCCGACGTGTGGCCGCGCGCGGGTGCTTGACTGGAATTGCGGGAACTTCCCGCCATGACTCGGCGTCATACAGACACCGACCAAGAGCATCTGTTTCAGATGAAGCGAGGACAGCCATGAAAGTACAACTTCAAGTTTCTAGTGCACCAGTCACGAATCTTCCGTTCGATGACTCTCCGACATCCTGGATGGGCGAAGGCAACTGCCGTAACTACCCACCCGCCACCTTTTTCCCCTCAGATGGAGTTGGTGTAGATCGGGCCCGTGCAAGTTGCAAGGGGTGCCCAGTGAGCAACACGTGTCTTGAATATGCCCTTGCGGAGCGGATAGATCACGGCGTGTGGGGCGGTTGCAGCGAGCGTGAGCGTCGTAGGATTTTGAAGAGGCGCCGCGGTATCGCGGTCTGACCGATTTACTTTGAATCAGACGGGGAGTCGTCAGACTTGCCTTCGTCCATTGCCTTTTTGAACTCTTTTTGAGCCGAACCAAGGTTCTTAGCGAGTTTTGGAAGTTGCGCACCGCCAAACAGCACCAGCACGACAATTGCAACGATAAGGAGCTCTTGGCCTTGAAGAAACGAAATCATGTTCCTGACGGTAGCAGGAAGGGCAGCTTCTTTGATAGGCACGAGGGATGATTGCGTGTGTCATCAATGTCAGCGAGGGGCGTAACCACGCCATCGTCGAATCTCTTGCTCAATCGTGTGCGGGCGACCTTCTCGATATCCATTCAGACCCAGACCACAACCGCAGTGTGTTCACCATGGTTGGCGTTGATGCCCCTCGTGCACTTGCTCGCGCTGCAGTTTCCGCATTGAGTCTCAATGATCATTCCGGAGTACACCCGCGTATTGGAGTTGTCGATGTTGTTCCGTTTGTGCCCCTTGTTGATTCCACAATGCATGATGCACACTTGGCTCGCGATGAATTCGCAGCGTGGGCTACCACGGAACTAGGCGTTCCCTGTTTTCTCTACGGAACAGAACGCACACTTCCTGATATTCGAAAAACTGCGTGGACTTCACTGCTACCAAATGTTGGATCGCCGGTGCCCCACCCCACTGCTGGTGCAATGTGTGTCGGAGCGCGCGATCCCTTGGTTGCATACAACCTGTGGCTAAAAGATGTTGACCTCGCAACGACGCGACGTATTGCATCGGCTGTTCGTACTGCAAATATTCGCACTTTAGGCCTACAAGTAGGGACATTCACGCAAGTGAGCGTCAACCTCATTCAGCCAATGATTTCGGGCCCAAATGACGTGTACGAAGCAGTCTCGCAACACGCTGCAGTACACCATGCAGAGCTAGTGGGATTACTTCCCTCGTCTGTTCTTGCAACTATTCCACATGACCGGTGGGGGGACCTAGACCTGTCCGTGGAACAAACGATTGAGTGGCGTGTAACTAACCGTTGATGATGACGCGACGGCCATCTTGTGCGCGTTGACGGCGCAAGCGACGGCGCTCGCGCTCTGACAAGCCGCCCCAGATTCCGAACTTCTCACCATTAGCAAGTGCGTACTCAAGGCAGTCTCCACGAACTACACAGCCTTTGCACACTTCTTTTGCTTCACGGGTGCTTGCTCCACGCTCAGGGAAAAACAGGTCGGGGTCAACGCCAAGGCAATTGGCTTGGTCCTGCCAACCGCGTTCTTGACTTAATGAATCGGAATCTCCGTGCATGCTTTTGCCTCCCCACTACAGCCATATCCGAGTCCCAAGGGATCTTGAATTAGGGCTTGTAATTACAACGCTGTCATTGTGGCAAATATTTGTCTAAAAAGCAAATGGAATATGGGAAATCACAAATAAACAGTCAATGACTTTTTTTTCCAGGTCCGTTGGGTACCTGAAATGGTCAACGGGTGCGACTCGTTCTGCGACGGTTTTCGAGGAAATCCACCAACACATAATCACCCAATGTCTCTGGGGTTGTAAAGAAGGCGCGGCCATGATTCACCTGGGCCATTTGCTCAATGAAATGACGCAATGGGCCTGTTGCATCGAGCACAAACGTGTTGATTGTGATGTTGTCCTTCGTGCATCGCATCGCTTCGCGCAATGTGGCTTCCACGGTCTCACGCACGGGTGGATAGTTGAAATACACATCGCCCGATTGAGTGATATGAGCTGTTGGTTCACCGTCGGTGATCATGATGATTTGCTTAGTGCCTGTTTGGCGAGCCAGTAACTGACGCGCTAGTCGAAGGCCATGCTGCATATTGGTGCCATACGCAAGATCCCAGCTGACTTCAGGCAACTGCTCATGGGTCATGATGTGCGCTGTTTCACTGAAACCAACAAGGCCCAAATAGTCACGCGGAAACTGCGAGCTAATCAATGAATGCAAGGCCATTGCCACTTTCTTGGCAGGAACAAAGTTGCCACGCATTGGCATTGACATTGACAGGTCGATCATGAGAACTGTGGAGGAACGCGTGTTGTGCTCCGTACGTTCTATTTCAAAATCTTCTGGTGACAATTTCACCGGCGTGCCACTGCCATTACGTGAGATTGCGTTACGAATTGTGCGCTGCAAATCAAGTCGGAATGGGTCACCAAATTCGTATGGCTTTGAGTCGTAGGTGCGCTCGTGGCCACTGCCGTCACGCGCAATGCGGTGCTGCCCAAATTTGTCTTTTGCTAAATTGTCGAACAACTGTCGAAGGGCATTGTTGCCAATGGCGCGAAGTCCGCGCGGCGTGAGTTCCATCTTTCCCTCTTTGAGATTGATGAGCCCAGCTTCTTCCAACATTTTGGTCATTTCGGCCAGTCGCTCCATGGACTTTGCGGCGTCTTCTCCGAGCATCTCGCGGACCTTATCGATGTCGACTTCAGCCAATTGAGCAGGGTTGGTGGCCTGGCGCAACATGCCTTCCATTTCGCTCAATTCGCCCATTTCCTGCATCGCGTTCATGGCTTGTTGCATGTCCATCGATGGCTCGCCTCGGAAGTTGTAGCCCTGACCCTCGCCTTGGCCTGGCTGGGGAAACATGCTCTGCAATTTTTCACTGAGTTGTTGCACTTGCCAATTGAGGTCCATGTCCTCCATGAGCTGTTCAGACAACTGTTGCATTTGCGAACGTTGTTCCGGCGTGAGTGAATCCATTAGTGCTTGCATCGCTTGCATGCGCTTTGCCATGTTCTCAAGAAGTTCGTCGAGTGTTTGCGGATTCTCTGGAAAGAAATCACCAAACTGTTCCATGAACTTTTCAAACTGTGGATCTTCACCTTGTTCACGTGCTTCAATCATGCCGTTCAAAGCAGCCATCATGTCTTTCATACGTGCCATATCTTCTGGCGACATGTTCTGCATTCCTTCAGACATTTGATCAACAAACTGCTGCATCATTTCTTGGCGCAGTTTGTCCATCAGTTCTTCAAAACGTTGTTGTGCTTCGCTTGATTCAAAGTCATAACTTTGCATCTCACGCACCATGCCAGCAAGGTCATTTGGCATCATGTCAAGACGGAAATTGCGTTCCATAGCTGCATCGCGTGCAGTGTCTGCGCGCCGCTCATCACCTGAAGCTTCGGCCTCGCGAACAGAATTTTCAACCGCATGACGTTCTTCGTCGATGATGTCTTTCAAAGCATCAGCAATTTCTGAATACACGCCACCTAAATCGCCGCTCTCTTCCAGTTCTTTCTTGCGGTCACGAATGCGTTGCATCATGTCGCGCAAGCCCTCGATTTGGTTTCCATCGGGGTCTGTCATTCCATCACGCATTAGACGACGCAAAGCCGCGTTGAGATCACCGTGATAAAGCAAATCGTCAGTTAATTCATCAAGGATTCCCTCTGCATCGAGGCTGAACCCCGTTTGAGTGCCATCCCAGCGTGAATAAGTGAACCGTGCAGGCATATCTTCAACTTAGTTGCTCTAAGGTGTGGAGGACTATGCGAGTGCCACGGACTTTTGTTTTCGTCGATATTTCGGGGTTCACCAACTTCACAAATGAGAACGGCGACGATGCTGCAGGGCGCCTCCTTGCCTCGTGGCGTGCCGTCACACGTGATGTGGCATCTGAGACCGGTGTCCGCATTGCCAAGTGGCTGGGCGATGGCTGCATGATCGTGGCCGTTGACCAGAGAGATGCCATTACGTTTGCTCTCGAGCTTCAGAAGCGCTCTGGAGCTGCCTGTGCCCCCCTCTCCATACGCGTTGGCATGGCCTCAGGGTTGGCCTTGTTGTTTGAGGGCGACGACTACATCGGAACGGCTGTCAACATGGCTGCACGCCTCTGTGACGCCGCTGGGTCGTTTGAGGTCATTATCCCAAGCGAGCACATCGAGAACCTGCCAGAAGGCGTTGTCGTGACCCCTCATGAACCAATGTCACTACGTGGACTGAACGAAGCAATCCCTGTGGTCTCGCTAACTGGTGAAGCAGTAAATGCTGCCCGCAATGACACCGGCGAACTGTGGACCCGTTCGCCGTTCGTTCTGTAACTAGCTGCGTGAGCGATACGTGGCTTTTGAGCCCGATGCGTCTTTGTTCAGTCGACGCGTGAGATGCAGTCCCTCAAGAATGAACTCAACGGCACTTGCCAACAGTGCTGGTGATTCATCGCCTCCGGTGAGAACTTTTACAGCCGGCATAAGCGCCGGAATTTGTGTCAGAAGCGCGATCAGCTCCCCAGACGAAATGTCTTCACCAGCATGGGCAACAACACCTTCTTCAAATGCAGTGAGAACATCGCGCATCATTTCACCAGGGGCCAGTTCCTTGTACACGGTGAGAACGGCGCCAGAAATGAGCTGTTGAAGAATGCCATTTTCGCGGCCTTCTTCCAATGATTCAATTTCCACTTTCCCGCCTGTAGACGATGCGAGGGCGTCAAGGTCACTAATGCGGGGCGCTACTTCGCGCTCCCCCGCACGCAATGCTCGTCGAACGGCATTGGCGCTAAGAATTTCGATGTTCGAGACAGACAAACGCACGCTGACACCGCTGCGCTGATTGACATGACTGCTGACGCGGGCTTGGTGAGAGAATGTGGCGATAATCCGTTCCATGAACTCTGGCATGGTGACTTTTACATCGCCAATTGATGCCGCCCGGGACTCTTGACGCATGATTGCAATTTCCGTGTCGACTTCGAGTGGATAGTGCGTACGAATTTGGCTACCGAAACGATCCTTCAGTGGAGTAATGATGCGACCGCGGTTTGTGTAGTCCTCTGGGTTTGCAGACGCAACCAACATGACATCGAGTGGAAGACGAATCTTGTAACCGCGAATTTGCACGTCGCGTTCTTCAAGAACGTTCAGCAAACCAACTTGAATTCGCTCTGCAAGGTCTGGCAATTCGTTGATGGCAAAAATTCCACGGTTCGTACGAGGCACTAAGCCGTAATGCAATGTGAGTTCGTCACTGAGGTAACGACCTTCTGCAACTTTGATGGGGTCAACCTCACCAATGAGGTCCGCAATTGATGTGTCAGGTGTCGCAAGTTTTTCACCAAATCGTTCGCTGCGATGGACCCACGAAATAGGAGTGTTCTCACCCTCTGCGGCAATGACGTCGCGTGCGTGACGAGAGACTGGGTTGTATGGGTCGTCGTTTATTTCGCTACCTGCGATGATTGGCATCCACTCGTCGAGAAGATCAGTTAATGAACGAATCATTCGAGTCTTTGCTTGACCACGTTCACCAAGGAATACAACATCGTGCCCTGCAAGCAGTGCATTTTCTAGTTGTGGCATCACAGTGTTTTCATATCCCATGACGCCTTTGAACAAAGGCAGGCCGGCAGAGATATTGCGCACAGCATTAGCGCGTAATTCTTCTTTGACAGGAATCGACTTCCAGCCTGAGGCACGTAGGGCTGTCAGAGTGACAGGAAGAGTTGCGGGGACAGCAGGAATTGTCATAGTTGGACAGTACCCCGAGAGCCCTCGTGAGCCCCCAGCCGAAACAA
>SHUR01000030.1 GCA_009694565.1 Ilumatobacteraceae bacterium
GACACGGCTTAGAAGTCTATGACCAGAACCGGCTACTGCCACAGGAGTGGAACTGCTGGCAGCGGTTTTTTCAGCCCACTGGGGCCAATTAGGACTGGTTTTCGCCGTCGAAGAGTTCCGACACGCTGGTCTCGTCAAAGACTGCAGCAAGAGCGTCAGCGATGATTTTTGCGACCGAGAGCACTTCCACCTTGTCAAAGTGCTTCTCAGCAGGCAGGGGCAATGTGTTTGTCAGGACAACTCGCGAGATGGGGGATTTAGATAGGCGTTCAACAGCAGGGCCTGACAGGACGCCGTGTGTGGCCATTGCCCAGACTTCTTTTGCGCCGCGCTCGAGTAGCAATTCAGCTGCCGACACGATGGTGCCGCCGGTATCGATCATGTCGTCGGTGAGGATGCACAGGCGGCCATCAACATCACCAATGACTTCTTTTGCAATAGCAATGTTGGTTGTGCCCTTTGGTCGGCGCTTGTTGATGAATGCAACATCTGCATTGCGGTCTGACAAGTGCTGTGCGAAACGCTCGGCAACCTTTACGCGACCAGCATCTGGCGACACGATGACAAGATCTTGAGTGGCATGTTCGCGCACGTAACGCTCGAGCACGGGGAGAGCTGTGAGGTGGTCAACCGGGCCTGAAAAGAAACCTTGAATCTGACCACTGTGTAAGTCGAGTGACACCATGCGCGTAGCGCCGGCTGCTTTAAATAAGTCAGCAATGAGTCGAGCAGTAATTGGTTCACGACCCTCTGCTTTGCGATCTTGGCGTGCGTACCCGTAGAACGGGCATACTGCAGTAATGCGCTTTGCTGACGCACGTTGCGCGGCATCGATCATGATGAGTTGTTCCATGATGGAGTCGTTGATGGAACCTGCGTCAGTTCCGAAGTGTGACTGCATGATGAACACATCGCCACCGCGAATGCTGTCTGTAAATCGAGGGCGAATTTCACCGTTAGCAAATTGGAGGATGTTGGCGTCGCCAAGAGTGATGCCGAGGTGATCTGCCACTTCTAGTGCGAGAGATGGGTGGGTTCGACCCGTAAACAGCGACAATCGCTTCGTAGTGACTTTTTCCATCGACCGCGCGTTCATATGCCCCAATGGTAGAACACGCGGGCCACTCGGGCATCTTCGCATCCTGGCTGAATCAGAGGGATGCGTTTCGACGGAGCATTTCTTGCTCAGCCTCTGCCAATTGCAGAGGGTCATTGACTCCGGCGGTCTCTGAAGCGGGAGCAATAACTGACCCAACAGAGTGACCAGCCGATGCCAGAACTTCTACGACATCGGTCAGGTAGTACTCAGCCTGGCTGTTATTGGTGCTGATTCCTTTGAGCGCTGGACCAAACAGATCGAATTGAAAAAGATAAATGCCTGTGTTGATCTCGTGAATGTTCAACTCGTCAGGCGATGCATCCCTGTGCTCAACAATGCCGACAACGTTTCCACCGGAATCACGCACAATGCGTCCATATCCAGCGGGGTCGTCAAGAGTTGAAGTCAGAACTGTGGCTGCATTTTTAGATGTTATGTGTTCTGTGATGAGCCGATTGATGCTGAGAGATGTCAGCAGGGGCGTGTCGCCGGGCATTAGTAATACAGCTGACGTATTCGAACTGATTTCTGCAGACAATTCAGAAAGACCAGATGCCGCTGCATCACCTGTGCCCTTCTGTTCCTGTTGTGTTGCGAATTGAATGCGTGCCCAGTCGGGGGCATTCTGTTGCACGTGTGCAGTTACTTCAGGCGCACGATGTCCGACTACGACAACAGTTGCCACAAGTCGGATTGATTCAAGTGAGTGCACAACATGCATCACCATTGATCTGCCACATACTTCGTGCAGTGGCTTTGGAAGATCTGACTTCATGCGTGAGCCTTCGCCGGCGGCAAGGATGATGGCGCAGACCCCGCCCAAGGGCAATGGAGTGGCTGTCACTTCGTGGCTCGACTGCTTGTCATTTGTTCCGGGGAGAGGACTCGAACCCCTATTCACGGGATCAAAACCCGTTGTCCTGCCTTTGAACGACCCCGGACCGTGCGCAATACGGTATCGGGATTTTCGTTTTCGTCATTGTCCCGATAGGTTCATATCCCTTATGAGTTCGCTGATCAAGAAGCGCCGCAAGCGCATGCGCAAGAAGAAGCACAAAAAAATGCTTCGTCGCACACGCCACCAGCGTCGCAAATAAACATTTCTAACTAGAAGTCCGTTACTTCTCGGTCCCATATGGGCGGGTGGTTGCGTGGACCATCTGGACATCAGATATCTGATCTAACCCTTGTTGCTCATGGCCGTCTGCAAACCAGGTGCTGCCAGAGCCAGCCAAGTAAAGAGTCGACCCAATGGCTGATTCAACACGATCGCGCCATATTCCTAATTCGGGAAATGCGCTCACTGCAGCCAGTTCAAGATCGTTTCCATTCGGCCCTTTTGGCCCACCCATGGCGTCCCATGCGCGGTACACGGCGGGTGTGGATACTGAAATTGGAGGAAGAAACAGGGTGACGTTCCTGTCTATGTGGGGCAACGGAGTAACAATTTCTCCGATGCCTGTAACACGCGCCCGACCACCGACAAGACAAAACGGAATGTCTGCACCGAGACGTGCAGTTGCGGGCACGTCAGACCACTGTGCCCACTTCAGAACGGCGGCTGCGTCAGTTGAACCACCCCCGAGGCCACCTCCATGGGGAATGTTTTTCTCAATATGAACCTGCGCTGTGCGACCCGCAAGAACAAGCGCTCGCGATACAAGATTTGATTCGTCTGTAGGAACTCCGGCCGCATACGGACCAGACACAGTGAGTGTGGTTGTCTTTGCGTCAGTGATGTCGATGACGTCTGCGATGTTGAGTGACACCATTTCAGCTTCGATGAGATGAAAGCCATCGCTACGAACACCGGTGATCACGAGAGACAACGTGAGCTTGGCGGGTGCGATGATTTTAGTCACTTGTGACTGTCTTCCAGAATGTGTGCGAGTCGCAACCAGTCGTGAACGGAAAGTTCTTCCGCACGTGCAGTTGGGGCAATGTTCGCTGCTTCAAAGTGGCGTGCTTCCACACTGCCGGCCAAAGAACCTCGGAGCATTTTTCGTCGCTTAGCAAAGCCCATTCGCACGAGTGCAAAGAGTTTTGCTTTGTCAACTGATGCATCTAGTGGCGTAGTGCGTCGGGTGATTTCCACTAAGGATGATTCAACGTTTGGTCGCGGCAAGAACACGGAGGCAGGAACTTGTCCGACTACACGCGCTGTTGCATGAAAAGCAACTTTCACGCTGAGTGCGCCGTAAGCACTGGTGGAAGGCGATGCTGCAAATCTGTCCGCGACTTCTTTTTGCACCATCACAAGCATGCGTGACACCTGCGGAACGAAGTCAAGAACATCAGCAATGAGTGGGGTAGCCACGTTGTATGGAAGGTTTGCAACTAACACCCAATCAGTGTGATCACCGAGAAGTGCCGGCCAATCGAGTTGCATGGCGTCAGCGTGAACAACCGTGACATTGTCAAGTTCTCCTACATTTTCGTTGAGAAGTGGCAAGAGTGCCTCATCGATTTCGATAGCAGTGACGCTTGTAGCAACTTCAGATAGAGCGAGAGTGAGAGATCCGAGACCAGCGCCGATTTCTAGAACGTGCGGGTGATTTTCAACATCGGCGAGACGCGCTATGCGCCTCACCGTATTTGCATCGACAACAAAGTTTTGTCCGAGTGCGCGTTTAGCGCGTAAGCCAGCACCGTCTAATTGGTGTGAAGCATCAGTACGTGAGAGCGTCACCAGGTCAGCTCCACTGGAAGTGGCGCGTCAACGAGTTCAGCAATGGCTTCGAATACCGCGGTATTTAATGTGATGTCAAATGAGCCAGACATAGGGCCGATGTTGATGTTGGTGCATGTGGCTTTTCGCCCATTGTTCAAATTCAAGACAGTGATTGTGGCGCCAAGCGGAACAAGAGTTGTGGAGCAACCTGTCTTGACGGAATCTGGCAAGCGTTTGTAGGTGGCGTTGCCGCGCACCATGCGACCAGAGTTATCAGCAGGGTAAGCAATTTGCCCTTGCCCGTTTGGGTCTGCACTAACGGGGCCATCAAGGTTTGCAGGAGCGTCAACGTTTGTATCAAGACCGAGGCCAAGGTCGTAGGTAGTGGACGTCGCATCTGCAACCGTTGTGACGGTTTCATTGCCTGAGTCTCCCGACGCCATAAATACCACGGCAAGAAAAATGGCTGTGAAAACCAGCGCCACCGTCATGCGGTTCTTGTCGACGGGAGAGATATCCATGTGCCTACGAATGTATGCGAGGAAATGCTGCGAGAGCATTCGTCGAGGTAATTGATGCAAACTCAGCCACGTCGAGTCCACGAAGATCTGCAATGGCAGTGCCGACAAGTCCAACATGGGCTGGCTCGTTGGGGCGACCTCTGTGCGGGATAGGCGCCAAGAACGGGCTATCAGTTTCGATGAGAATTTTATCTAGAGGGCACAGTAGAGCCGCCTCACGCAGTTCTTGGGCGGTTTTGAAAGTAACAATTCCACTGAAGGACAAATATGCACCGCGATCAATACACGCCCGCGCCTCGTTAGGGCCACCAGAAAAGCAATGAATAATAGTGTTCTGAGGCATTCCCTCTGCGTCGAGAACTGCATAGGTGTCGTCCCATGCATCGCGTGTGTGAATGACCAACGTGAGATCATGTTGTTTTGCGAGAGCAATTTGTTCAGCAAAGACGCGCATCTGCACGTCACGCGGAGAATGTTCATAATAGTAATCAAGACCGCATTCTCCAATGGCAACAACGCGTGGTTGAGTCACGTACGGAAGTATCGAATTTGTACCTTGCGTCGCGTCGTGAGGATGAAGCCCCACTGTTGCCCATACATCAGGGTGTTGAGAAGCAATAGAAATTGCTTGCTCACATGTCGGAGCATCGGTGCCGATGACTATGAAGCGTTCAACCCCGGCATCGCGCGCACGTTGCAAACTTTCAGTGGGTGCTGAGCTCATTTTGTCGTCGTGGATATGACAGTGCGTGTCTGTCCATCCGGTGATTCTGGTGCTCATGCGACGGTGCGTCGAGGGAAAAGCGGTGTTCCTTTTTCAACAGGAGAACCGGCTTGGTAGAGGCCCCACTCAGTGTCGAGAGGAATGCGACATTGTTCAACGTCGGTTGTCATGCCGATGCGACGCCAAATCTCACGAGCAGTATCAGGAATGGCGGGGAACGCAAGAAGCGTCACGATGCGTAATGCCTCGAGTGCATCGCCCATCACCGTGTTCAACAGATCGCTTGGTTCTGCTTTCCACGGTTCATGATTCTCAAGGTGGGCATTAGTGGCACGAATTAGTGACCAAGTTGCCTCTAACGCACGGCTCGGTTGAACAAGTTGCCAACATGCAGAAGTTTCCGCAACGGCATCCTTGGCGTACGCGGCCAATGGGCTGTTCGGGCTTGGCGCTGTACCAAGACCACCGCACTTCTTCTCGACAACAGATGCAATGCGCGCAGCAAGGTTGCCGAGGTTGTTTGCAAGGTCAGAGTTGTAACGCGAGACAAGCCCCTCATATGTGAAGTCTCCGTCATTACCGTATGACGTGTCGCTGAGTACGTAATAACGGAAACCATCAACGCCGAATTCATCAACGAGGTCGAGAGGGTTCACCACATTGCCCGATGTCTTTGACATCTTTTCTTTACCAACGAGAAGCCAGCCACCGACTGCATAGCCAGTTGGTGGTTCAATGCCAGCTGACATCAGCATGGCTGGCCAGTACACATTGTGAAAACGAATGATGTCTTTACCAATGAGATGGTGATCAACTGGCCACCATTTGTTGAACATTGCATCGTCAGAGCCGTAACCGATTGCGGTGATGTAGTTAGCCAGTGCGTCAAACCACACATAGGCAACGTGCGAAGGGTCAAACGGAAGGGGAATACCCCATGTCAGCGTTTTTCTGCTGACAGAAAAATCTTGCAAGCCCTGTTTGATGAATCCGAGTACTTCATTGACTCGATGTTCCGGAACAACTGCGCTTGGGTGAAGTGAGTACCAATCAATAAGTCGTTGTTCAAATCGTGACAAGCGGAAGAAGTAGTTCTCTTCTTCGACGTGCTCCACGGGGCGTTTGTGGATGGGGCAGTTCTCGCCGTCAAGGTCGTCTTCTATGTAATACGCCTCACAGGCAACGCAGTACAAACCGCTGTATTTGTCGAGTTCGATGTCACCTGCATCAAAACATGCTTGCAACAACTTTTGTACACCGACTTTGTGACGATCTTCGGTGGTGCGAATGAAATCATCATTTGAGATATTCAGACGTTGCCAGGCTTGTTGAAACAGTGGGGCGATGGAATCTGTGAATTTCTGGGGTGTAGTGCCGGCCGCCTCTGCCGCCTGTTGAATCTTGAGGCCGTGTTCATCTGTTCCGGTGAGGAAATGCACATCGTCACCAAGAAGGCGATGCCACCTTGCTAATGCGTCAGCGACGATAGTGGTATACGCGTGACCAAGGTGTGGCTGCGCGTTGACGTAATAGATTGGAGTGGTGAGGTAGTACTTGGCCACCTAGACAGGCTACGCCACCATGCATCTTGTCGTCGGTTCGTTTATTGCGACAATTACTTCGTAATCTCGTACAAATGTCTTTTGAGTTCGATCACGCCACACATGCAACCCCACTTGGCAATGGCGTCTATGAAACTCCTGTCGAAGACCGGTGGGATATCAACGGCAATGCAAATGGCGGATACCTGTTGGCATTGGTGGGTAATACCATGCGTGCCGAGAGCGGTCGTGCTCATCCTGTATCAATTTCGATGCATTATCTTTCGCCGGCTCCCGAAGGTCCCGCAACAACAACATGCGAAGTGGTGAAAGCAGGCAAGCGCTTATCAACAGTTGTTGCATCAATGTCTCGCGGTGGTCGCGATGTGGTTCGTTCAATCGGAACTTTTGGCGATGTTGATGCATCTATAGGCGCACAGTCGAACACGTTGGTCATGCCTGACATGGTTGCGTTCGAGGATTGTCCAAAACGTCCGGTAGATCAGATGTTGAAACCAGGGCTCAGCTCGCGACTTGATACGCGTATTCATCCGGATGATGTGGGCTTTGCAACCAATGAACCTGCTGGTATCGCGAGAGTGCGTGGATATTTCGCGTTTAATGATGGTCGCCCAGTTGACACACTTTCTTTGTTGCTTGCCGCTGATGCATTCCCGCCCGTTACGTTCAACTTGTTCGGTATGAAGGGGTGGGTACCCACCATTGAATTAACTGTGCATGTACGTGGAGTACCTGTACCAGGACCAATTCTTTGTGAGTTCACCAGTACTCTCACACAAGGTGGGTATTGGGAAGAAGATGGCGTGATGTGGGACTCTGCTGGCAACGTTGTCGCAATGAGTCGTCAATTGGCGCTGTCACCATTGAGTACTGATTAAGAACGTCTGCTGCTTCGTGCGCCTAGCGAGTACGTAATTGCCATACCGATAATTGCAGCGGTCACTGTTGTTGTCCGTCGCACCAACATCTTTGATCGCTGAGCAAACACCACGATTGGCCACCCGCGTGAGCGCGCAAGCCCAGACAATTGGGCATCGGGGTTTACCGCAACTGCATTGCCCACGATTTCCATCATGGGAACATCGCTCATGGAGTCTGAGTATGACCATGAATCTGCAAGATTGATATTGCGCTCTGCTGCAATGGCAACAATTGCTTCTGCTTTTCCAGGTCCGTAACAAAATGGCCCAGCAAGACGACCCGTGTAGACACCGTTATCAACTTCACCACGCGTGCCGATTCCACCTGTCATCTCAAGTGCGATGGCAAGTGGTTCAACAATTTCAATGGGGGAGGCTGAAACAATCCATGTTTCGCGCCCAGCATTGCGATGTTGTTCAATCAGTGCACGCGCTTCAGGACGAATCAGGCCCAATAGTTCGGGTAGCACCACCTCGTTTAGTGCCAATAGGTCTGACTGTGTGGAACCACCTGCAGCTTCCAAGATGCGCTCACGAACATTTTTGCTTGATGTATCGCTTGAACCAATGAGTCGAAATTTCAGAGCTGCAAAGGCATCTGTTGCAAAGTCGCGTGGTCGAATCAGGCCGGCATCATATGCAGCGCGCCCAAAGACAAATGCAGATGAACCTGCAATAAGAGTTCGGTCGAGGTCAAAAAATGCTGCCGTTTTGTCAGAGGTGCTCATAAAGCCACCGAAATTGCGTAGACACGTTTGCGTGAGACACCAAGAGCGGCAGTTACTTCATCAACTGCGTTGCGCTTTGAGATGCCTGCAGATGTACGCGATACCAATTCAGTACGAATATCGTCATCTGTCACGTCAACTGATTCTGCTGTGACTGGTGCAATGACTAATGCATATTCACCGCGGGGTTCGATGGCGCGTGAATGAAGAACTGCTTCACCGAGCGTGCCGCGCCACATGTCTTCATGAAGTTTGGTGAGTTCGCGAGCAAGGACCACAAGGCGATCATTGCCGCAGGTGTCCGCCAAGTCAACCAAAGTTTTCTCTAGACGGTGAGGCGCCTCATACAGCACGGTGGTGCGTCGTTCGCGTGCAACCTCTGTGAGCCGTTCGCGACGTTCGCTGCCACTGCGCGGCAAAAAACCGTCGAAGGCAATACGTGCTGTTGGTAACCCGCTCATAGCTATAGCCATAACAAAGGCAGCTGGGCCAGGGGTTGAATGCACGGTGTACCCGGCATTAATTGTTGCCCGAACAAGACGTTCGCCTGGGTCGCTGATTGCAGGTGTTCCTGCATCGGAGATGAGCGCGACAACTGCACCCGTTGACAGATACGACAACACTGATTCAATGGCGTCGTGCTCAGTATGTTCGTTTGCAACAATCAGTCGCTCAGGTGAAGCACCGATTCGTTTTAACAACGAACCACTGTGGCGAGTGTCTTCACAACAAATAATAGTTGCGGCACGTAACACTGCAGCTCCACGAGGGGATAAGTCCTCGAGGTTGCCAATGGGTGTCGCAACTAGCCACAGGCCTGCATGAATGGCAGAGGTGACAATGTCATCGTTCAACACGACGCACCTCAACTTCATCACCAACAAGTAGGTTCCAGCGTTCAAATGAACCAGCCGCAGCTTCAATAATTAGTGCTGATGACGGAATACGAGCACCGACTCGCCACGGTTTCATAGTTGCAGTCTGTATCACGATGTTGTCTGACGCAACATAGGCAACATCAATTGTGATTTTCATTCCGATGGTGTGCACCCACGAACAAGGTTCGAGCACGAGAGGTTGTTCAATAACGGCAACGCCAATGAGGCCACGGCGACGGTGAGTACGAGTCATCGCGCGAACACCAGCTGCCAATACGTGACCTTTGCTGACAAGCCAGATGGGTTCGAGTTCTTGTGGTCCACTCATGGTGACCTCCGTGTCGCTATCTATACGTTAAAGCGGAACTCGGTGACGTCGCCGTCAACAAACTCATATTCTTTGCCTTCTGAACGAAGTTTGCCGACGTCTTTGGCAGCATTCCATGATCCGAGATCAATCAGTTCGTCCCAGTGGATGACTTCAGCACGAATAAAACCACGCTGAATATCTGAGTGAATCTTTCCGGCGCACACGGGGGCTTTGTCGCCTGCGTGGAATGTCCATGCGCGGGTCTCTTTTTCTCCAGTGGTGAAATAGGTGCGTAGGCCGAGCAGATGAAACGCTGACCGAACCATTTTTGTAAGTGCACCTTCACCAAGGCCGAGAGCCTCGAGCATTTCAGCACGGTCTGCTGGCTCCAGTTGGGCAGCTTCTGCTTCGATCTGCACGCTCATGCCGAGCACTTCAATGTCGTGCTCTTGCACTGATCCGGGAGGGCATAATTCTGCGCGAACGCGAGCCTCCATTGCCGGGATGGTGTCTAATTCATTTTCACCGACATTGACCACAGCAAGCACGCGGCGGTTGGTCAATAAGAAATGAGGTGCAAGCGCTTCGCGATCATCTGTAGACAATCCTGCGCGATACAGGGGCATGCCTTCAGCCAACGCGTCGTACGCACGTTGCAACAATGCAGCTTCTTCTTGGTTTCCCTTATCAACGCGTGCAGTTTTGCTCACTCGTTTGAGGCGTGTTTCCACTGTCTCTAAGTCAGCAAGTGCAAGTTCAAGTTCCACAATGCGTAAATGTTCAAGCGGATCATCAGGACCCATGACGTCTGAGTCTTTGAATGCGCGCAACACGTACACAATGGCGTCGACTTCACGAATATTGGCGAGAAACTTGTTGCCGAGCCCTTCGCCTTTGCTTGCGCCTTCCACTAAGCCGCCAATGTCGACCACTTGAACCGCTGCATGCACGATGCTTTTTGTCTGTGACATTTCTCCTAGTGCAAGGAGGCGATTGTCTGGCACTTTGGCAATTCCGATGTTCGGATCTTTCGTGGCAAAGGGATAGGGAGCAGCTAAGGCCCCGCCACCGGTGAGTGCGTTATAAAGTGAGGACTTGCCCGCATTGGGGAGACCGACGAGACCGAAACATTCCATGAAGGGATTGACGCTATCTGCGTGGGTTCCCGCCCGGGGATTGTTACTATGGCCGTAGTGTTAATAGCCCCTGGGAAATCCGGTGGTTAGGAAGCAAAGGAAACCCGTATGACCTCATTTGATCTTGATCTCAGTAAGTACAGCCTCGGCTGGAGCGACGAAATCGAATATGCCTTCGAACCTGTCAAAGGCCTTAACCAGCGCGTCGTAGAGCAGATCTCATGGTGGAAGGGCGAGCCGAAGTGGATGACAGATTTGCGTATTCGCAGCCTCGGAATTTTTGATCGCAAGCCGATGGTCCCATGGTTTGCTAAGAACATGCCAGATATCGATTTCCAAGACATCTTCTATTACTTGAAGCCAGCAACGGAACAAGTTGATGAGTGGGATGATTTGCCAGAGCAAATGAAACTCACATATGAGAAGTTGGGAATTCCTGAAGCTGAGCGTAAATACCTCGCTGGTGTTACCGCTCAATACGAATCCGAAGTTGTGTTCCACAGAAACCGTGATGAACTTGCAGAACAAGGAATCCTGTTTTGTGACATGGATACCGCATTGCGCGAATACCCAGACCTTGTGAAGCAGTACTTCGGCACTGTTATTCCTCCTGGCGACAATAAGTTCTCTGCACTCAACACATCTGTATGGTCCGGCGGATCATTCATTTATGTTCCACCTGGCGTCGAATGCGAAATGCCACTGCAGGCGTACTTCCGCATTAACTCAGAGAGCGCTGGTCAATTCGAGCGCACACTGATCATTGCTGACGAAGGTTCGAAAGTGCATTACATCGAAGGCTGTTCAGCCCCTGTATGGACAAAAGATTCTTTGCACTCTGCTGTTGTTGAAATCATCGTGAAGCCAAGTGCACACGTGACATACACAACTATTCAGAACTGGTCACCAAACGTGTACAACCTTGTTACAAAGCGTGCTCGTGTTGAAGCAGAAGGCCACATGGAATGGATCGATGGAAACATCGGCTCAAAGCTCACCATGAAATACCCAAGCGTGTATTTGATGGGGCCAAAAGCTACTGGTGAAGTGTTGTCTGTTGCGTATGCAGGTGCTGGTCAGCACCAAGATGCTGGCGCAAAGATGGTGCACGCAGCTCCGGAGACCACATCAAAGATTGTGTCGAAGTCAATCAGCAAAGACGGCGGCATCACTGCATATCGTGGTCTTGTTCGCATTGACGAAGGCGCATATGGCTGCAAGAGCCACGTGCAGTGTGATGCATTGATTCTTGACGACAAGAGCGAAAGTCGCACATTCCCGTACATGGAAGTGGGCGCAAAAGACGCAGAGATCGGTCACGAAGCAACAGTGTCAAAGATTGCTGATGAGCAGTTGTTCTATCTCATGAGTCGTGGACTCACGCAAGAAGCAGCCATGAGCATGGTGGTGAACGGATTCATCGAACCCGTTACCCGCACATTGCCAATGGAATATGCAGTTGAGTGGAGCCGCCTCATTGAATTGCAGATGGAAGGTTCCATCGGCTGATTACGCCGTGGATTCGTCATGTCAATGCGCACAGAATGCAAGCACTTTGAAAGTCGCACGTATGCGACCGGAGATGCTGTACGCAAGTGCAACCTTGACTTGGCTCCTGATGCGCCATGGCGTTGTCCGGAACCATGTGATGGATTCGAGCGTCGCCTCGTAGACGTTGCATGGGCACACGGCAGTGTTGTGCCGCCACCAACTCCACCCGACGTTCCTGGCCTAGACGATGGATCAGCAGCAGCCGTACTTGACGCAGCAGAAGAGATCATTAACGCCATGGGCGCTTCGATCTTGGAAGAAGTAGACAAAGAAAAAAATGCCAAGCCCCGATGGTGGCGACGCAAAAAGTCCTAAGAGAAAAATCACATGAACGCAACCCCCGCAATAGTCATGCCAAGCACTGACGAAGAAATCTGGCGCTACAGCCGCATCGCTGAACTAGATATGTCTGCATACACGCACGGACATTTACGCACCGAGACCATTGGTGCAGATTCAGTTCGCGTCACTGAATCCTTGGCTGGTATCGCCATGACCACAAACCCAGACATTTTCGCTGAACTCAACGGCGCTAATGCTGACGTGATCTCACTGCGCATTCCGAAGGGCGTTGTTGTTGAAGGTGCAATTCATATCGTGCACCACCTTGAAGCAGACGGCGTCGTTGCGTATCCACGCCTCGTTATTGATGCTGAAGAGAACTCTGAAGTCACGGTTATCGAAACATTCATCTCGAACGACAACATTCATTCGCTTGTCGTGCCAGTTCTCGAAGTGCGCACGGGTAAAGCGGCTCGCGTGAACTACCTCACCATTAACCAACTCGGTCTCAGCACATGGCAAATTGGCCATCAGCAATCAGCTGGTCATCGTGACTCAACAACCCGCCTTGCCACGGTTGCCCTCGGTGGCGACTATGCGCGTATGCGTACCGAAGTGCGTCTTGTTGAACAAGGTGCATCAGCACAGCAAGTAGCTCTGTATTTCGCAGGTGGCACACAAATGCATGACTTCCGCACATTGCAGATTCATGAAGCACCTCGCACCCACAGCGACCTGTTGTTCAAAGGCGCTGTACGCGACACCGCACGCAGCGTGTACACCGGCCTGATTCATATCAAGCCAAACGCTGCGTACTCACAAGCATTTCAAACGAACCGTAACCTCACACTTAGTGAAGGTGCATGGGCTGAAAGCGTGCCGAACCTTGAAATCGAAACCAATGAAGTGAAGTGCAGTCATGCAAGCACCGTTGGTTCGGTAGACCAAGAGCAGAAGTTCTACTTGGAAAGCCGTGGAGTGCCGCCAGAAATTGCAGAACGCCTTATTGTGTTCGGGTTTTTCAACGAAGTAATTGATCGTTTGCCAAAGTTTGCAGACGTCGAGATGTTGCGCACCGCTGTGAACCACAAACTCAACCCAGAAAACGAAGTGGCATCATGACCGTTGTCGCAAAATTCTCCGAACTCGAATCTGGTACCGCCCATAAGGTGATGGTCGACGGAGTCGCCATAGCAGTTGTCCGCATTGAAGACGAAGTGTTCGCCATTGCTGACACATGCAGTCATGCTGACATTTCATTGTCGCTCGGCATGGTGTGGTGTGACACCAAACAAATCGAATGCATCAAGCATGGAAGCGCCTTCAACCTTGTTACCGGCCACCCCGATACGTTTCCTGCCACTCAACCAGTCGCTGTGTATTCAGCATCAGTTGTCAATGACGAAGTCATTGTTGAATCAGCAAAGGCGAAGTCATGAGCACTCTTGAAATAAAAGGCCTTCGCGCCGAAGTAGCCGGTAAAGAAATCTTGCAGGGCATTGACCTTGTTGTGAAATCTGGCGAAGTGCACGCCATCATGGGGCCAAACGGTGCTGGTAAGTCCACATTGTCTGCAGTCATCATGGGTAAGCCTGGTTACAAAGTGCTCGCAGGCTCAATCACTCTCGATGGCGTCGACATGCTGGCGTTGCCAACATGGGAACGTGCAATTGCAGGTCTGCATCTGGTCATGCAGTACCCAACAGAAGTCCCCGGAGTTCACGCAGACCAAGTAATGGCAGAAGCTCTTACAGCACGTAATCGTGGAACTGAAGGTATGAGTGCTCGCATTACCCAAGAAGCGCTACGCATCAACATGGACCCAGAACTTGTTACACGCGCACTGAACGTTGACCTTTCCGGTGGCGAAAAGAAGCGCAACGAAACAATGCAACTCGGAGTACTCGAGCCAAAGTTTGCAATTCTCGATGAACTTGACTCTGGTCTCGATATTGACGCACTGCGCGATTGCGCACGCCGCGTTGAAGCAGCAACACATGAGAGCAACCTTGGCGTGCTTGCCATTACTCACTACGTTCGTTTGTTTGAAGAACTAAAGCCAGACGTGGTGCACATCATGGTGTCAGGCCGCATTGTTGCTAGCGGTGGTGCAGAACTTGCCGACCAATTGGAAATTGACGGCTACGCAGCCTTCGTATGAGTGATGTCGTTGTTCCAAATGGCTGGCGCCATGAAGGCAATGCATTACGTCGTGAGTTCACATTCGCCAATTTCACAGAAGCCTTTGCCTTCATGACATCAGTCGCAGTGATGGCAGAAGCAGCTGATCATCACCCCGATTGGTCGAATAGCTACAACACCGTGACAATCGCTCTCACATCTCACGACAAAGGTTGTGTCACACAGCGTGATTCTTCACTAGCAGAGCAGATCAATACCCTCGTCTAAGGTTGCCGTCGGAACGGGGGCTCCATGTCGCAGACTGCAACACGCGTATATCTAGGCAAGAAAGACGCCTTTCCCGGCTGGTGGGTCGTTGGTGGTTGCTTCACTGTTCTTTTCTTTAGCTCGGCTCTTGGGTTCTACGGAATGTCCGTCTACCTCAATGCGTTTTCGAAAGAACTTGGCTGGAAGATTTCATCTCTCTCCATCGCCACAACATTCTTCTTCTTAGTCGGCGGCATCACCAACATGTTGGTCGCTCGCCTGATTGCAAAATTCGATGTCCGCATTCTCATTTACATCGGTGCAGTGGTTGGCGCTGGCTCGTTGTACATGTTGGGTCATGTCTCTGAGAAGTGGCATCTCTTCGTTGTCTACGGAGTCTTCGCAGTTGCATGGTCGTGCAGTGGTTTAACAACAGCAACCACCGTTGTTACGCGCTGGTTCCATACAAAACGTGCGCCAGGAATCGCCGCGGCGTCTTCAGGTCTTTCAATGGGTGGCGTTGTTTTAACACCGATCATCAAGAAGCTGATTGACGCCAAGCAGATGAGCGGGGCAAGCCCGTACCTTGCGCTCATCTGGTTCGTCGGTATGTGCGTGCCTGCGTACTTACTAATTCGCCCAGACCCATTGGCATTGAACTGGATGCCAGACGGTCTACCAAAGCCAGAGAACCACATTTCTGAATTGCCCGGTGTGTCACTTGCTGACGCAGTCCGTACTAAGTTCTTTTGGGTTGTCACCATTGGCTATGTATTGGTCATGGGTAGTCAAGTTGGTGCTATTCAACAGATCGTGAAACTCGTAGAAGAACGCACCTCTCCAGGCACCGCAGCTCTTGCAACATCGGTGTTATCAGGCGCAAGCGTGGTGTTTCGTCTGTTGGGTGGTCGTATTATTCCAAAATTTCCCTTGGCAAAGTTCATGGTGTTCATTGCAGTAATGCAAGGCATCGCAATCATTTTGATCGGACAAATGGAAAGCACGATTCCACTGATGCTTGCCATCGGCCTTTTTGGCGCGATGGTCGGCAATGTCTTAATGATGCAGTCGCTACTCATCGCGGAGCGCTTTGGCGTAAAGGATTACCCACGTATCTCGGCTCGTTCAGGCTTGGTGTCTCTCTCCGGAACTGCAATTGGGCCCATTCTCATTGGCACAATTCGCGATTCATCAGGTGGGTACACCGTGCCGTATTTAGTTGCCGGATGTCTGTCGCTGGTTGGCGCACTGATCTTTACAACCAGTGGCCCTGCTGAGGTAACTGACTAGAAAGTCATTGCCCGCAAGCGACGAACGCGTTCGTCCGTAGCGGGGTGAGTTGAGAACAAGCGAGAGACGTTCACTCCGCTGCCACGACGAGCGTGCATTTCAGCAAGTGGGTTGTGAATGTATGCCTGTGCTTGTGCTGGGGCGACAGCCATCGGAGATGACTTTGCTAGCACTTCAATCTTTTCTA
>SHUR01000031.1 GCA_009694565.1 Ilumatobacteraceae bacterium
GCCAATCGCAGATCCCATTTCGGCTAGGCAAGTGCAGGTCCTTCGCGACAATGCAGCGGAATACGGCTTCACATTGTTTCCCATGGGAGACCCGAATCAAGGCATCGTTCATGTCATCGGACCAGAACAAGGCCGCACGCTTCCCGGCACAACAATTGTCTGTGGAGATAGCCACACAGCAACACATGGCGCATTCGGTGCACTTGCATTCGGAATCGGTACCAGCGAAGTCGAACATGTTCTTGCAACACAGACACTTCCGCAATCACGTCCAAAATGGATGTCAATCACCGTTGAAGGTGACGTGCCAGAAGGCGTCACCGCCAAAGACATCATTCTTGCCATCATCGGAAAAATTGGAACTGGCGGCGGCATTGGCCACGTCATCGAATATCGCGGTTCAGCAATTCGTGCGCTTTCAATGGAAGGCCGCATGACGGTCTGCAACATGAGTATTGAAGCAGGCGCAAAGGCTGGTCTTATTGCACCTGACGACACCACATTTGAATATCTCAAAGGTCGTGAACATGCACCGAAAGGTGCCGATTGGGATGCAGCAGTCGCATCGTGGAAGAACCTTCGTACAGACGATGGTGCAAAATTTGACGTTGAAGTCGTACTCGATGCAGCCACGCTGTCGCCACATGTCAGTTGGGGAACAAACCCTGCTCAAGTTCTTCCGATCAACGGCATCATTCCATCGCCAGCAGATGCACCAGATGAAACAAGTGCAAACACCATCAGTCGTGCACTCGAATACATGGGTCTTACAGCCGGCATGAACATGCGTGATGTTCCTGTTGACACAGTGTTCATCGGCTCATGCACCAATGGCCGCATCGAAGACATCCGTGCAGCAGCTGCCGTATTTAAGGGACGCACTGTCACTGTGAAGCGTGCCATGGTGGTTCCCGGCAGTCATGCCGTGAGAAACCAAGCAATCGCTGAGGGCCTCGACAAGATCCTCATCGCAGCCGGTGTTGATTTTCGTGAGCCAGGATGCAGCATGTGCCTAGCCATGAACCCCGACAAGTTGGCACCAGGCGAACGCGCCGCCAGCACAAGCAACAGAAACTTTGAAGGACGACAAGGCCGCGGTGGCCGCACACACCTTGTCTCCCCCGCCGTCGCTGCAGCAACCGCTATTGCTGGACACTTCGCAAGCCCAGGAGATTTGAAATGAAATCAGTACATATAGTCACCGGCCGTGGTGTGCCCCTAAAGCGAAGCGACGTTGATACCGACCAAATCATTCCTGCCGAGTGGCTGAAGCGCGTTGAGCGCACCGGCTTTGAAGCAGGGTTGTTTTCTACGTGGCGCGATGATCGCAATTTCGTATTGAACGACGAAAAGTATTCAGGCGCAACCATTCTTGTAGCAGGCCCAAGCTTCGGAGTTGGTTCTTCACGCGAACACGCGGTGTGGGCAATTCAGCAATACGGATTTGACGCAGTGATTGCACCGAGCTTCTCCGACATCTTTCGCAATAACTGCACAAAGAATGGTCTCGCGCCTGTCATCCTGCCTCAGGCAGCAGTAGAAAAACTGTGGGAACTCATCGAAGCTGATTCCACAACTGAAATCACAGTTGACATGGAGCGTCTTACTGTTGAAGTGCCAGCAGCTGGTTTCAAAGAGAGCTTCCCAATGGACGCACCTACTCAGCACCGCTTCTTGAATGGTCTTGACGACATCGGCATCACCATGACGCACGCCGATGACATCACGTCATACGAAAAGAATCGCCCAGCCTGGCTGAACAAATAACTGTCAACAGGCAGTGTGCACTGCCATTAGGGCGATGTGGAGCGCCTACCGGAAAGAGTCGAGGGTTTTGAGACGATGGTCGTTCGAGAAGATCTCGATTGGTGGGTTCGTTTCCAAACGCAATGCACGCTGAATAATGCGGCACGTTGTGTGCTGGTTGTATTCAGCGAGAGTTACGGCCCAGCCGTCACGTCCAGCACGAGCTGTACGACCAGAGCGATGCAGATACGTCTTTGAATCAATTGGCGGTACGTAATGAATAACGACTGCGACATCATCAATATCGATTCCGCGCGCGGCAACATCAGTAGCAACCAAAACAAGTAATTCATTATTGGTGAATCGGACAATTGCTTTTTCACGGGCTGCCTGAGTCAGGTCACCATGAATTGCTAGAGCATTGATACCGAGGTCTTGCAGATGTTCAGTCACGCGGTCACATAAACGCTTCGTATCGCAGAACACCACAGTTTTGCCAGCAGAGGTTGCAATGGCAGAAATGACTTTGTCTTTGTCGAGTTTGTGAACACCAAGGAACAAGTGGTGCATTGTGCCCACGGTGTCTGTCGGTGAGTCAATCGACACTTCCTCAGGCGACTTCATGTATCGCTTCACAAGGTTGCCTACTTGACCATCAAGAGTTGCCGAGAACAACATTGTCTGATGATTGCCAGTTACATGGCGCAAGATCCATTCAACTTGTGGTGTAAAACCATCATCAGCCATACGGTCTGCTTCATCAATAGTGACAACTTGAATGTCGTCAAGAACAAGTTCGCCAGCCTTCATAAGGTCAATCAAACGCAATGGAGTTGCCACGATCATGTCAACACCTTTTTCTAATGCATCAATTTGATCGTCACGTGAAGCTCCGCCGTACACCGGCAAAATCACACGGTCGCATTCTCTACCAATCGGTTGCAACACTTCGGCTACTTGCAATGCAAGTTCGCGTGTTGGTACCAACACAAGGCCACGTGGTGCTCGCACGCGCGCATACTTGTCGGCACGAGCCAACATCGGAACACCAAATGCGAGCGTCTTACCCGAACCTGTTCTGGCTCGGCCGCAGACATCTAACCCGCGCATTGCAACGGGGATAGCTTCGGTTTGGATGGCAAAGGGGGCGGAGAAACCAGCTGCCGCTAAACCCTGATCCACATTGTCTGGCACGCCGAGTGCGGCAAAGCCTGTGGGGGTTGAGATACGGGGTTTGGTCGTGGGGGATGTCGACATGTTGCGGTCACAGTACTCGCGATATGCCCTATTCAGACGGTTCCTCGCCAGTACCACCCAATTGCCCAGAAAGAATCTTTATTTTTTTGTCAATAATGGTGTGAGAAAGGTCCAGATGCGTTAGTTTTTCCATTCCTGATACGAGAAATACTCGTACAGAAAGGACCAACAACTAACGGATAGCACCGAGCACAGTCGTACGAACCGGGTCATAGACAACGGCGTGCGCCACCCGCCACGGGCGAACCCCCAACCCTCACGGGAGGAGTTCTCATGGACGCACAACCAAACGGCATGCAAACGCATGGACGTAAAGGATTTTCATATGACTGGCAGTCACTACTCGTGCCAGCCGAACCGGAGTTCAGCAAACAGCTGAACGACATCATCAATGACGACTCAGTCTCTGCTGATCTCGGCTCCTAACTCAGTCCTTTCACAGACTTTGCAGCTCCCCATCGGGTAGAGCACCACTTCATGATCCCTTTGGGGGTAGCGCACGCCCCGACATCGGGCTAACCTTTGCCGTAATGACTCGCACGAACCTGCTCCTCCTTATGTAACGGCAGCAGCCGCATATCGTTGCTGTCGAAACCTCCTGCCTCTGGTCAGGGGGTTTTTTCTTTGTCCAGAACAGTTCTCATCTCCACCTCTATCCAAGGAACCCACAATGCCTCCACAAAATGTGACACCAAAACAAATGGCTTTCGCCAAGTACACACCCTTCATTCCGGTTGTTCTTACTGATCGCACCTGGCCGAACACGACCATCACAAAAGCGCCGTTATGGTGCAGCGTCGACTTGCGCGACGGCAACCAAGCTCTCATTGACCCGATGGACCCAGAGCGCAAAATGCGCATGTTCAAAACACTTGTCAACATGGGCTTCAAAGAAATTGAAGTTGGATTCCCTGCAGCAAGCCAGCCTGACTTTGATTTCGTTCGTCAGATTATTGAAGAAGATCTCATTCCCGACGATGTCACTATTCAGGTATTGGTTCAATGCCGAGCTGAATTGATTGAACGCACCTACGAATGTCTGAAAGGCGCCAAGAACGCAATCGTTCATTTCTATAACTCGACGAATCCTCTGCAACGTGACGTTGTATTTGGATTGGACAAAGCAGGGATCACGAAAATTGCTGTTGATGCAGCAAAACTGTGTCGACAGTTTGAACCAATGTTGGCAGGCACCAATGTGCGATACGAGTATTCACCTGAGAGTTTTACGTTGACAGAGCCTGAATACGCAATTGAAATATGCACCGCTGTCATGGATGTCTTGAAGCCCACAAAAGAAAATCCGTTAGTTTTGAACTTGCCTGCAACAGTGGAGTGCTACACCCCAAACGTGTACGGCGATGTCATTGAATGGTTTATTCGTCATATCCCACGCCGCGAAACAGTAATTATCTCTCTGCACCCTCACAATGACCGCGGCACCGCTACCGCTGCAGCAGAATTTGGCATAATGGCCGGAGCAGACCGCGTGGAAGGCACATTGTTTGGCAACGGTGAGCGCACCGGAAACGTTGACATCATCAATATCGCAATGAATATGTTCATGAATGGTGTCAACCCCGAACTTGACATCACCGATATTGATTCATTGCGTCGAGTAACTGAATTCTGCAATCGGTTAGATATCTCTGCACGTCATCCGTACGTAGGTGACTTGGTGTACACCTCGTTTTCTGGCAGTCATCAAGACGCAATCAAGAAGGGCCTCACTGCTCTGCCGAAGGATTATGACAAATGGGGAGTTCCGTACTTGCCAATTGATCCGAAGCATGTTGGCCGCAGCTACGAGGCAGTTATTCGCGTCAACAGCCAGTCAGGCAAAGGTGGTGTTGCCTACATCATGAAAGAAGAACACGGTTTCGACTTGCCGCGTCGGCTTCAAATTGAATTCTCACAAACCATTCAGCACATCACGGAAGACTCAGGAACAGTTGTAAGCCCCACAGCAATTTGGGATGCATTTAGCGCTGAGTATTTGCCGGAAGAGCCCCACATCAAACTTGATAGCCACGAAATGCGTAGCGACTCAGCCACATCGCGCACCACAATCACTGCCCAACTTGTCATTGACGGCGTCCACACCACGGTGTCGGGCGAAGGAAACGGGCCCGTTGACGCATTTGTCCATGCCGTGAATACTGGCCTGAATGCTCACATCGATGTGGTTGATTACAGCGAACATGCCATGGGTCAGGGATCTGAAGCCACAGCGGTTGCTTATGTAGAAATGAAAAACGGTGACAGCGACGCATTGTGGGGCCTTGGCACAGACCCGAACACCACGTCAGCAGTTCTGCGCGCGGTACTTGCCGCCTACGAACGCCATCTCAAGGACTCATAGCTGCCCTATTCCGACTAAGTTCGGTAGAGAACAAAGGAGCCCATTATGAAAGTCGTCGTTGACTATGACATTTGCGCATCGACAGGTGCCTGCACACAGGTCTGTCCCGAAGTATTTGAAGTCCGCTCAGACGGTTATCTCTACATATTAATCGAGTCACCTGGTGAAGAGTTACGGGACAAGCTCACACAGGCTGCAGACCTCTGCCCCACCGCCGCTATCACCATCGAAGGCTGAGCCTTGTCTTTCACGTCGCTTCTAACAGCACGCTGGAAAGAAGCTGATTCATTACTCTGCGTAGGTTTAGACCCAGATCCGCATCGTCTCACGCATCATTACTCGCCTGATGCCGACGGTATCGAATACTTCTGCATTGACATCATTGATGCAACTGCTCAATATGCGTGTGCGTTCAAACCACAAATTGCATACTTTGCTGCTGCTCGCGCTGAAGCCCAACTAGAACGCATCTGTTCATACATTCGTAGCAACTACCCCACTATTCCCCTCATTCTTGATGCCAAGCGTGGTGACATTGGCGACACTGCAACCATGTATGCCCGTGAAGCATTCGATCGTTACGGCGCACATGCAGTCACCGTGAACCCGTACATGGGTGGCGACACAATCGAGCCGTACCTCGTTCATCCGAAGGGAGCAGCAATTGTGTTGTGCCGCACTTCCAATGCAGGCAGCGGTGAATTTCAATCACAACTCATTGATGGCACTCCGTTGTATCAACATGTTGCACGTCGTGCCGCAGACGAATGGTCACACAAAGGCGAAGTTGCCTTAGTGGTGGGCGCCACGTACCCTGCAGAACTTGCTGAAGTGCGCGCAATCGTTGGCGATATGCCGCTACTTGTTCCGGGGGTTGGCGCCCAAGGCGGAAGCCCTGAAGAGGTAGTGAAGAACGGTGTGAACTCGCACGGTACGGGCCTCATTGTGAATTCCTCACGCGCCATTTTGTATGCAGATGCGGTTGATCCAATGCCAGCTGCTGCTCGCGTTGCTCGCGAGACCCGCGACGCACTACGCGCACATCGCTAGTTAGCTAGCCGCGAAGAGCAGTTACTTCGATAATTCCCGGCTTCGCACGCAGCTCATCAATTACGGCGTCAGATGCCTCTGCTGTAGTGGCAATCACCATCAATGCAGTTCCCGGTGTAAGCGCACGACCCACGTCCATGTCTGCAATGTTTACATTGTGGGCACCCAGAAGCGTTCCAACAAGTCCAATGACACCGGGGCGGTCATCATTACGAACGACCAGCATGTGGTCAGACGGTGGAACGTCTGTCATGTGGTCATCGACCATTACAAGGCGTGCTTGGCGTCGAGGACCAACAAGAGTTGCAGCAATGCTATGTGTGCCTGCGCGCAACGTAATGAGGTTGACATAGTCACTGTTCGATCCTGAGTTCGTGACCTTGTTTTCCTTAATAGTTACTTTCTGTGCAGCAGCAATCTGCGGGGCGTTCACATATGTCACTGCATCATCATGGCGAGCCGAGAAGAAACCCTTCAATGCACTGAGTGTGAGAATGCGAGTGTCATAACCAGCGATTTCACCCGTGGCAATAATTTCCAATTCAGAAATATCTTTCCCTGCAGCTGATGAAAAGAGACGACCGAGACGTTCTGCAAGCGGCAAATACGGCTTCAATGTTTCGTTTGCATCAGCAGCTGAAATATTGACGGCATACGGAACAAAGTCACCAGCAAGTGCAAGAAGAATCTGATCAGCGATGTGATCACCTGCGCGGTCTTGTGCCTCTGTTGTACTGGCGCCAAGGTGTGGCGTGACCACAATGCCTGGCACCTGAAACAGTGGCGACTCTGTGGTCGGTTCTTTATCGAACACATCAAGCGCGGCGCCAGCAATGACACCATTCTTTACGGCTTCAGCAAGATCAGCTTCGTTAATGATTCCGCCACGTGCCACATTAATAATGCGCAATGATGGCTTGGCAGTTGCAAGCATTTTTGCATCGAACAAGTTGACCGTGTCTTTGTTCTTTGGCAAGTGCACCGTGATGAAATCAGAACGCTTGACAAGGTCATTTAGTTCAGCCAACTCAACATTCATCGCACGAGCACGCTCTTCAGAAACGAACGGATCAAATGCAATAACACGCATGCCAAATGCTGCGGCACGTTGCGCAACCAATTTGCCGATACGGCCAAGGCCAACAACTCCGAGAGTCTTGTCGAACAGTTCGACGCCCTCCCACTTGCTGCGTTCCCAGCGACCCTGCGACAAAGCCGTATGCGCCTGTGGCACGTTGCGCGCTACAGCCAACAGCATGGCCATCGTGTGTTCTGCTGCAGACACAATGTTCGACTCAGGAGCATTCGACACCATGACGCCACGGCGGGTAGCGGATTCGACATCCACATTGTCTAAACCGACACCAGCACGACCCACGACGACAAGTTCGTCTGCGGCGGCCAGCAGAGCATCATCCACCTGGGTGGCAGAACGCACGATGAGGGCATGAGCGCCCTTAATTGCGACCTGTAACTGCTCTGGGGTGAGACCCACCTGCACATCGACATCGTGACCGGCGGCGCGCAATTTGCTGAGTCCGCTTTCGGCTAATTCTTCTGACACCAAAATTCTGGACATTTTCTAATTCTTATCGCTAGCGTCGGGGTTTATGACATGGATTGAACAAACCGTAAAGTTTCTTTCCCGACAGGACCCAATATGAGCCATCAATTTCTCTCAGAATCATGGATTGAGGCCGCTCGCGACATTCGTCACAGGTATTCGGGTGACGTGCCAGTCATCGATGTCGTTGTCCGTATCAACGTAATCACCACAAAAGTTCCATTTGGCGATGGCTCAATCACGGCATACATCGATACATCGAGCGGCAGCCTAGAGATGGAATTGGGCTCCATTGAAGAATCAGATCTCACAGTGACAACTGATTACGAAACTGCGCGCAAGTTGTTCGTCGAACAAGACCCCACGGCAAGCATGCAAGCGTTCATGGCTGGTCGTATCAAAGTTGAAGGTGACATCACACGTTTGATGGTGATGCAGACCTCGTTACCGCAAACAGACACCACCGCAGCTGTAGCAGCTGAGATAAAAGCTATAACCGCCTAGGCGTTTGCTATCGCATCAACCGACCTATCGGTGGGTGTCAGACGAGTCGCAATCAACGCAGCAGCCGTTGCAGTGCCGGCACCAAACAACAATGCGATTCCATAACTGCGTACGACTGACGTGGAAGACACTGTCATTTCGTGCACTGAAATCATGACTGTAGAACCAAGTACCGCTCCCATCTGTGACAGTAGTTGTTGCATAGCGCCTGCAACACCGATTGTTTCGTCATCAACAGCGTTAGCAACAAGCGCGGTGAGTGCAGGTGCTGCAATACCAAAACCAATGCCTGATAATCCAAGCCCAGTGACAATGAGCAAATCAGAAGACCCACTAGTAAGACCGGACAAAATCAGCATGGATGCGATGACTGCACATGCACCAATAACTCCAGACTTCCGTTCACCTGCTCGCATGGTGAAAAAACTCGCAAGTGGAGCAGTGATAGAGAACGTCAGTGGTCGAGCAACGATCAACCATCCCACGTGTGATGAGCTGAAGCCGAGGCCTCTTTCAAGCATTTGTGGTACCACGATAAACCCACCCATGTAAGCAAAGTTAATCAGTGACTGAATCACAATGGGCAAAATAATGTTTGGCGTGCGTAACCAGTGCAGTGGCATCAATGGCGCTTCTGCAACTCGTTCGGTGCGAATAAACATCCACAAAGACAGCACAGATATAACACCAAAAATAATAATCGCAGGAGACGTCCAGCCCCAACTATGCCCGCGATTTATAGTGAGCAAAAATAGTGTGGCACCAACGCCGAGGGTGACAGAACCCTTCACATCAAACTTCACATTTTTTGAACGAGTGGTCTGCGGTAACAAATTCCATGCAAGCAAGGCAGCACCAAGTAGCAATGGAGCCTGCACAATAAAAATCATCCGCCAGCCAATGGCAGAAATGACTGGGCCGCCAATGACGACACCTAAGACCGGCGCACCTGCAGTGACAAAACTCCACAACCCCAGGGGACGAACCCTTTCGTTTGGTTCAAATAGCCTGTTCACATACGCCATCGCTGCTGGGCCAGTTGCAGAACCGGCAGTTGCAGACAGCAAACGAAACACCACCATCGACGTGGCATTCCATGCAAAGGCAGTCAAAAACGCAAAGATTCCGGCGAATAACAATCCAAAGACGTAGACCTTTTTATGACCGTAGAGATCGCCAATTTTCCCATAGGCAGGACCGACAACACCGAACGCCAACATGGGCCCCGTAATTGACCAGTTCAAGACACTGGCTGAAGAATCCAAGTCCTTTGCAATGGTCTCTAACGACACCACCAAGAT
Organism: Ilumatobacteraceae bacterium; assembly: GCA_009694565.1. Lineage (GTDB taxonomy): Bacteria > Actinomycetota > Acidimicrobiia > Acidimicrobiales > Ilumatobacteraceae > UBA2093. The sequence continues at coordinate 9,785 of SHUR01000031.1, forward strand.
AGTGATAGTGACACTCGTTGTACATAGACCAGCGAGAACAACAAAAAGCGTCGCCCATTTTTTTGTCAGACCGACTTTTCGCGCGAGTTGCCGCGGAATCATCTGTGTCCACGGAACAACAGACACCTCGTCAACGCCACCTTGTTCAAAGGTGATTGTTTCTCTTCCGTGTGGTGCGAGTTCTTCGTTCTTGTCGTTGCGGGATTTCATGGGAGACCTCCCAGTTTAGTGTGCTACTTCTTCACCGCAGCGGCCATTGTCTTCAACGCCTCTGTGAGTTTTGCCACTTCCCAACGATCATTTTGATTTATGGTCTCTGCTCGTTCCCACGACTTGATACGAGTTACTTCCCCAGCAGCAACATAAAACGTTTCACCTGTGAATTCACACGCTTCAGATGACAAGTAACAGACCAGCGGTGAAATATTTGCCGGATCCCATTCATCAAACTTTGCTGCATCTGTAGGTACACCAATTCGATCGCCCAAACCCGGAGTTGCCAGAGTCAAACGAGTACGCGCACCAGGCGCAATCGCATTGCTCTTCACGTTGTAGCGAACTAGTTCCTTTGCAAGAATTTGTGAGAACGTTGCGATTCCAGTTTTCGCTGCGCCATAGTTTGATTGCCCGGGATTTGAAAACAACCCTGATGTCGATGAAGTATGAACAATGTGGCGTTGCTTCGTAACACCTGACTTGAACTGCTCGCGCCAATACGCAGCTGCCCACCGTGATGGTGCGAAATGCCCCTTGAGGTGAACAGCGATAACTGCATCCCATTCACTTTCTGTCATATTGACCAATACACGGTCGCGCAAAATGCCCGCATTGTTTACCAAAATGTCAAGGTCTCCGAATGTTTCGACAGCAGCATTAACCATGCGCTGTGCGCCTTCCCAGTCAGCAACATTGTCGAAGTTTGCAACAGCCTCGCCGCCCATTGCTTTAATTTCATTAACAACCTGTTGAGCAGGTGCTGCATCCTCGCCCGAACCATCGTTTGCGCCCCCCAAGTCATTCACAACAACTTTTGCGCCCTCGGCTGCAAAAAGAAGAGCATGTTCACGGCCGATGCCGCGTCCTGCTCCGGTAATGATCGCTACGCGTCCGTCTAGTGCTCCCATGGAAACCCCCTTGTTGAGAATCGGCACAATGCCAACCGAAACGAGGTTAGGGGAAGACGAGGTCGACGGTCTTACCGACGATTACTCGCGAGTAGTTCTTGACCACTTTGCCGTCAATTAGGGCACTCTTCAATCCGCGCTTGGTGTTTCCGGTGACCTTGCCGATGACCATTCCGTACTTCAACAGGCGTTCTTTCACGGTGGCGAGGTCTTTGCCGTAAATCGTCGGAATCAATGTGGTGGTTTGACCCTTCGACACAGTGATTGTGACCGTGCCACCCTTTGCCAACTTCTCAGCCGCAACAGGTACTTGCACTGAAATTTGTCCGGCAGGAACATCAGGACTTCCCATTGTCGGAGCTTCGACAACAACAAGACCAAGTTCTGTGAGTTTTGCGGTTGCTGCTTCAAGCGTCATGCCGAGAACATTTGGAACTTCCCGCATAGCTGGACCGGTGGAAACATTAATTGCAACTGTGGTGCCCTTAACCACTGAATCGCCAATTTTCAACGTTGGTTGATCGGGAACAGACCACGACACAACAGTGCCAATGGCGACCGCTTCATCAGCAAAGTCCGATGGTGCAGCTTCGAGACCTAGTTCTGCCAACTTTGCTTTTGCATCGTCTGCAGTGAGTCCTACAAGTTCAATAAGAACAGACAGTGTTGGTCCTTCAGAAACCACCATTGTGATTCCGTCGCGCTTTGCAAGGTTGGCCCCAAGCACAGGATCTGTCCGAATAATCTGCCCAGCCTGAACGCTGTCACTACGCTCTTTCACGACGGTGATTGCCCATCCGAATGGTGACACTTGGTTGCGCGCTTCAGCTTCTGTTAAACCCACAAGCGCAGGCACAGGGTTCTTCGGGTTTAGAACAGTGAAATATGCAGCAACGCTTGCGCCAGCAATAAGGGCAATAACTACAACGCCAATTGCAATACGGCGACCCCAACGCTTCTTTAGTCGAACCACTTGAGACGTGGGGTCTTCAGCAGCAAGAACTCGCAATGAATCTGCATCCATTGCAATTGGGCCAGTGTCATCGCCACCGATAGTTAGTGGAGTTCCAGCAGAACTATCAGTAACAATTAATGCTGCAGGTGGGTCGATTACTTCACTGCCACCGAACTTTGGAGTTGTACGAATGAGAATTGGTTCATTCGGTGCAACATTTTCCACTGGTGGCATCATTGAAAGGTCGGGCCGCACAACTGGTTGTGACGGATCACTTTCCGCAACTTCCGTGTCGAACAATCCGGTGCCCACAACATCGATTGGAGTTGGCCGCGGCAAATTCTCAGCAGCCTGAACAAGCGCTTGTCCAAATTCCCGCGGAGAAAATCTTTCTGAAGATGTTGGTCGACCAGCATGTTCAAGCACTTGGGCTAGTGCACCAAAATCTGCATTCACTGGCAACAACTTGCCGGAACGATTTGCAAATGCTGCGGCCACAGTTTCTCCGGCGAACGGAACATCACCACTCATCGACTCAACAAGTATGAGGGCAAGCGAATACACATCAGACGAAGCACTGCGTGCTCCACCTTCTGCCAATTCGGGAGCGCTGTAAGTGGCCTGCTCCAGGCCGAGAGCGTCAAGCGGACGAAGCGGGGCTCCGAAACCAACAAGGCGTACGCGACGGTCTAGTCCAAAGACAAGCCGTGAAGGGCGAAGGTCGCTGTGGCTAATGCCCTGCTTTGCGGCCGCGTCGAGGGCGCGACAGATATCGATTCCGACAATGAGGGCCTGAGATGGGGTGAGGCGTCGGCCACGATCAAGGAATTCACGCAGCGATCCGCCGGCAAGGCGTTCTCCCACGACAAAGACGTAGCGCTCACCATCGAGGGTGACCTCGCCATGGTCGAGTACTGACTCGATACACGGGTGACGGAGGCTGGATGCAATATCAAACTGCTGCTCGAAAGCTGCAAGAGCGTCATCAGGAGTGGTGGACCCAAGCGCAGTGTCAATCAACTGACTCAGGGCGACAATGCGCACGGAGATTGCTTCAAGAGACGAGAGGTCTGTTGCGTCGTACTGGAGGACGCCTGAAGAGGAGCCCGCAGACTCAACCCGAAGTTGATCAAGTTGGTATCTCCCGGACAACACAGTGCCGGGCATGTTCTGTGGCTCGCTCATGACCCATAAAACCTACCGTGTGAGGCACAGAGAGGGGATTCGGTGCATTTTTCAGACAGAATGAGTCCATGAAACGCCCGTTTAATAAGGAAACCCTCATAGTGAGCGTTGGGGTTGGAATTGGCCTCTTCGCCATCATTACGGGTTTCAACTCCGGCGCAACAGGCCGCGATGCCCAGCGCCTTCCCGATGTGATCGAGAGAATGTCACCCGGTCCTGGCGATCAGGTTTTACAACAGAGTCAAATTTTTGTTGACTTCATCGATGGCTACAACGCATCTCTCACGATTGACGGTGTTGCGATTGCCACCACTCGCCTCGACGAACTGAGCGCTAACGGTGCGACTCCAAAACCAGGCGCACAAGTGGAAATTCCTCCGACAGCTATTTATGACCCAGGCAATTACACCATTAGTTTTTTACCGCAAGACGGTGCACCAATCGAAACATTGACTCAAGGTACGCACACTGCAACTGTGACGTATTGGAGCATTACTGAAGGCCCCGAAAAGGCCCGTTTGTTTACCTGGGAATTTGACGCCAACTAGGCGGGTAACTCGCCCGTCGCGAGCAAGATTTCAAATCCAACTTCGTCAAGTACACGAATACCCAGTTGCTCAGCCTTTGCGACTTTGCTTGCCCCAGGGGATTCACCGAGAACTACGGCAAAAGTCTTTGCGCTAACGCTTCCCGGACTCTTTCCACCACGACTCTTAATTGCGGCTTCTGCCCCATCTCGTGAATAAGCAGAAAGCGAACCAGTGACGACCACTGCCTTACCGACGAGTGTTTGAGGAAGTGTGCTGACTTCGACACGACCGAACTCCACACCAGCCGTGCGTAACTTTTGGATGATTTCTACGTTCTCGGGAGTTTTAAACCACGAAGTGATTGAGGCTGCTATCACTTCACCGACGCCATCAACACCGGACAACTCTTCTGCCGTCGCAATCGCTATTGCGTCAAGCGAACCAAATTCAGAAGACAGTGATTCTGCAGCGGCCGGACCAAGATTCTTTATACCAAGAGCTGTGAGCAATTTAGGCAATGGTCGCGACCGAGACAACTGAATTGATGCAACAAGATTTTGTGCGCTGAGTTCTGCAAAACCTTCGAGCGTTAGCAACTGTTCCACCGTCACTAAATACAAATCACCAACATCAGCAACAAGTCCAGCATCAGACAACGCAAACACTGTGCGATCTCCGAGACCTTCAATATCCATTGCCCCACGTGAAGCGAAATACATAATGCGTTGGTCGCGTTGAAACGGACAACTTGGCTCAACACATCGCGTATCAGCCACATCATCAAGTTTGACGAGCGTTGATTTCACTGGGCACGGGCACAGTGCCGGAAACACCCATGGTTGCAAGTTTTTCGGGCGCTTCGAAAGAACTGGCCCCACTACTTCAGGAATAACATCTCCCGCTTTTCGCACCACAACTGTGTCGCCAGGGCGAACGTCTTTCGCTGCCACCTGATCACGGTTGTGCAATGTCGCCATACCCACTGTGGACCCGCCCACAAACACTGGCTCTAGGACTGCAAACGGAGTGGTGCGACCAGTGCGGCCAACCGAGACCTGAATGTCAAGAAGCAGAGTGTGCTTTTCTTCTGGTGGAAACTTGAATGCAATTGCCCATCGTGGTGCACGCGATGTGAAACCCAATTGTTCACGCTGACTGAGGTCATCGACTTTGATTGCGACTCCATCTATTTCATATGGCAATTCATGGCGCCGCTCTTTCCATTCTTGGCAAAACTGCATGACTGCCTCAATGGAATCAACAATGGTGATTGCTGGGTTGACGGGAAAACCAAGCGTCCGTAAAAAATCAAGCGTGTCGTGGTGACTTGTGAATTCAGGACCACCAATAACTTCGCCCAATTGGTACGACCACAACGACATATCGCGCTTTGCTGTAACTGATGGGTCTTTTTGTCGCAAACTTCCGGCACCCGCATTTCGGGGATTCACGGGAACAGGCAGTGGTGAGCGACCGTTACTGATTCGCTCTAGGTTTTCAGCTTCACGTTCTGCCTTAAGTTTTTCAAAAGCAGCAATTGACATGAAGATTTCGCCGCGAACTTCCACTACTTCTGGGGCAGATGCAATATGTTTGGGCAATGACGAGATAGTTGCCACGTTTGCTGTGACATCTTCGCCAACTTTGCCGTCACCGCGAGTAGCAGCTTGAACAAGTGAGCCGTTCTCGTATCGAATACTGATGGCAAGACCATCGATTTTGAGCTCGCACACATACCGAACAGCCTGATCACCAAGCCCCTTTGCTACCCGGTCGCCCCATGCGCTCAGTTCTGATTCATCCATGGCGTTATCAAGACTGGTCATCGGCACACGGTGCACGACCGGGTCAAACGTAGTGATGGCTGAAGAACCAACCAAAAGTGTTGGTGACGAATCATCGACCAATTCGGGATGTTCATTTTCCAGTTGACCCAATTCGCGCACTAACTGGTCAAATTCGGCATCGCTGATCTCAGGGTCGTCAAGACCGTGATAACGGGTGTTGTGATACTGCAACTGCTCACGCAGTTCTTCCATTCGTTTCTGAGGAGAAGGCGTGCGTGACATCACCTACAAACTACTAAAGGGGTACGGCAATGAGTGGCCCTACGAGCCAAGTGTCAAGCGAGATGCTGTGGCTTGCTGGCCCACCTTCATGGACACACTGCGAACGTGAGAAAACACTCCATCAGCTACACCATCAGTATGTGAGCCAAGCCCACACGCAGGAGTGATGTA
>SHUR01000032.1 GCA_009694565.1 Ilumatobacteraceae bacterium
GCATCTGCTGTCCAGAAGTCGTGCATTTTCACTGCCATGATGACAAGGAGAGCCGCGATGACAATTGCGCCAAGGTCTGCATAGACACCCAAGACGATGGAAAGTCCACCGAGGGCGAGCAGAAGACCAGAGAGCTGTACGGACAACTTTGGTGCTGGAACCTTCTTGAATTGGGCATAACCAGTCATGGCGTCTGCTTTGGTGAGGTGGTTGATACCACTCATGATGAACATGCCAGCGAACAGGATTCGGGCAATCAATAGGACGATGTCCATAGTTGACTCACTTTCGTTTGTAGAAAATAGTTGAGAGCGCAACTATATGCACAAAATGGTTGCGGACGCAACTATCTTCGAATTCCTGTATATTTCATGTATGGCAACGAACTGGATATCTACGGCTGAAATGATGGCGTGGCGTTCATTCATCACGACCACCGGCGATCTATTGCGGGCTATTGAACGTGAATTAGAACCATTTGACCTTGATATGGGTGACTATCAATTACTTGTCATGTTGTCTGAAGCCCCAGAAAAGCAACTGCGCATGTCTGATCTTGCTGATGCGTTGCGTCTTACCCGGGGCGGATTAACGCGCCGTATGGAAGGCGTTGTCAAGAAGAAGTTGGTAAGCCGAGTGCAATCATCTGAAGATGGGCGTGTTGCATTTGCGCAGATGACTGCAAAGGGCGTGGCTACATTGAATGCAGTTGCACCAGAGCATGTTGAGACTGTGCGGCGGTTAATGATTGATTTGCTCACACCTGCAGAGGTGAAAGCAGTGGGAACTGCGTTTAGCAAGATTCGAAAAAACCTTGCTAAAGAACTGAAGTAGTTAGCCCTGTAGGGCTGCCTTCATTGCTGCAACTCCGTTAGCAAGAGTGGTTCGCTCAGATTCGCTTAACACGGCATACGCGGGTGCGCAGAGTGCATCAGTCAGTTTTTCTGCAGCTGCCATTTGAGCATGAGTGGCATCGGTAATGGTTGGTGCCTCTTCTGGTGTGTAACCAAATTGCGGCACCATATCTGGACGCTTGATGTGGTGGGCTGTCTTTGTATCCAACCCAGAAGCGCGTAGTGCGATGAGGTGAGCAGCGCCGCGGAATTCACGAATCAGAGCCACCAACTGCATTGCACGACCTGGCGCATCAGTTGCAAGAGTCTCTGTGCGCATTGCTGCATACAAGGAGAGGCCGTCAGGGTCTACTGCATTGTTCACTGCATTGAGCGTTGCAACAATTGCGTCAAGATTTGCCAAGCCGGTGAATTTTGCACGACCTAGAGCTGCAGCACATTCAAGATGTGCTCGTCCCGCTTTGCGAGGATCGCATTTTGCTTTGGCATCTTCCCAGATGCCACCAATCATTGCTGGTTTGAAATAACCGAAGGCAGCGGCAAGGGCTGCGCCTTCACAATCGCCAAGCGGGCCGCCACGTCCGAGGACATAAAACTCCATACCACGTAGGTTGAGTTCCTTACCAACGGCTGCGGTCTCGGGGATGAAATAAAACGCCGAACCAATTTCATTAATGATGGGGCAGGCGGTTGCGAGAAGTTCTTCATTCGTCATATGACCGACTGTAGTGAAGGGCGCACCACCTACGCTCATTGAGTGGATAAACGGCTGCTTGAACGTATGGCCCCGGGACTTTTTGTTCTTTTGTGGAGCACTGGCTTCATTGTCGCCCGCTATGGCACAAAAGACGCTGGACCACTTACCTTCTTGACCATTCGCACCGCCATTGCCTCGGTCATCCTGTTTGCGGTGTCACGCATTATTCGCGAGACGCGTGTGACTCGCCAGCAAGTGCCGGTTCAGATTGCAGTCGGTATTTGCATCCATGCGATGTATTTGGGAGGGGTTTTTGTGGCCATTAACCATGGTCTTCCATCCGGTATTAGTGCTCTTATTGCTGCGCTACACCCTGTTGTCACCACCACGTTGAGTCGTGCGTTGTTGAACGAGAAGTTGTCATCACGACAAGCCTTCGGCGTGGTACTTGGTTGCGCTGGAGTTATCGCTGTAGTAGTTGAACATGGTGGTGTGGGTAATGGCGTTACGTCATTTGCATTATGTTCAATGGCTATTGCAGTAGTGGGTATGTCGGCTGGCACCCTAATTCAGCGAAAATATGCACAGGGGACGCCATTGTTGGCAGGAACGTCAATTCAGTATTTTGTTACTGCGATTGTTCTTGGTGCGTGTGCAGTCTTCAGCGAAGGATGGCAATTCACGGTGACAACGCGCAGTGTTTTGTCGCTTGCGTGGGCCGTTGGGGTGTTGTCAATCGCTGCAATATTGATCATGTTGTGGCTGCTGCACAGACAAGCAGCAGCACAAGTGAGCAGTTTGTTTTTCTTAACGCCAGCTTTTTCTACGATTGAAGGCGCCGTGTTGTTTGGAGAGCGTCTTGGCGTGCTTGCAATTGCAGGACTTGCTGTTGCAGTTGTCGGAGTGCGTTTCGCTACTTCTCAACAAAAGTGAGGTCTGGGCCGATGATGATCTCACCGGAGAAGAACTCCGCAGCCATTGCATGCCATTCGGCTTCGCCACCTGGCTGAATTGCTGGAACAAAGTGAGTGAGAACCAAAGTTTTGACGCCGCACTTCGTGGCTGTTTGCGCAGCTTGTTGCACTGTTGAGTGATAATCGATGATGTCAAGAAAGCGTTCACCAGTTGGTATTAATGGTGCCAACGCACGTACTTGATCTTCACGAATAACAGTCTGAACATAAAAGTCAGCGTCCTTGCACATGCCGTAGAGGCCTTCGCATGGAATGGTGTCTCCGGCGAGTGCAGCGACAGTACCGTCATGCTCAAAGCGGAATCCAATTGTCGGCGCCACGGGGCGATGGTCTGTTGCGTGAATGGAAATGGATATCCCGCCGATTGCAAATGTATGGCCAGCTTCAATCTCGTGCACTTCTACTTTCATACCGCCAGCTGCACGTAAGTCATCGTGGTGATCAAGCCGGTAACCCTCATCTTGCGACAACATGGCAAGCAATCCGTCCACCATCTTCTTTGTGCCGATAGGACCGTAGATAGGAAGTGGAGTTGCTGCTGGCGAGGCAATCCAACGAGTGGTGATGACATCGTTTAAGTCGGAAATATGGTCACTGTGCAAATGGGTCAGAAGAACTGCCGACACGAATGGAGGAGGGCAACCCGCTGCCAAAAGGCGCATCACTACAGAGCGACCAGCGTCAACAAGAATGTGTTGGTTATCAGCTTGGACAAGTGTTGATGGGCCAGCACATGTTGCGCTGGGCAGGGGACTGCCAGTTCCGAGAAGCGTGATTTTCATTGGTGTCTCCGATGTGTGGGGTAGCCAAGAACCTACTGCCGACAGTGTTCGGAGAAATTGAACAGAGGTTATTTCTCTGTCTTAGCGCCCTTTGGGCTTAAACATGTCATGAATGAGTGGTTCGAAATGTGACAAGGGAGCACTGACATAATCGCTGTCAAATCCTGGTCCGTCATATTTGGCACAAAACTCTTCGGTGTATTCGAAGTAGTCATGTCCACGGAATTCTTCACGAGCATTTTTGTCAAGGCCGATGTGGTCCCAGAAGTAGTAGCCCTGAAAAATACCGTGATGCTTCACCATCCACCAGTTGGCTTCTGAAGCGAAAGGCTTTACTATGCCCGCGGCAATTTCTGGATGATTGAAAGGTGCAAGGTTGTCACCAATGTCATGGATGAGGGCACACACAACGTATTCGGCATCGCGACCGTCTTCTTCAGCGCGAGTGGCGGTCTGTAAACAATGCTCGAGGCGACTGACGGGAAAGCCACCGTGATCATGTTCAAGCATTTTCATTTGCTCGATTACTCGAGTGGACACCATTGCTTGGGTGTCTTGAAGGCAGACCATGATGTTGGCCCATTCTTCTTTGGTTGACTCTTCAAAAGACTTGAATGTTGCGCGTGTGACCATGGTTCCCCCGAATCAGAAGTGATGAGGTGAACCTACTACCAAGAAGGAGTGTTGTCAGCCCCGGGAACGAACGACTGACACCACGGTGCCAATGTCCATATTGTGAAATAGCCATTTGGCATCAGCGACGCGCATGCGGATGCAGCCATGGGAAGAAGGGGCAACACCGAGCGGGGTGAAAAATGGAATCTCGCCAGTCTTCGTGACTTTGTAGGGGATGCCATGGAAGCCAATATTGCCGCCTTGTCGACCCTTGGTGAATCGTGTCATCCAGCGCATGCGCTCGCTTGGGTCAGGTGTGTAAAACGCTTGTGCCGATTGTGAGAACACTTTGAAGGTGCCGACGGGGGTCTGATCATCGACACCGGTTGAAACAGGGAGGGAAGCAATGAGACGTTTACGATGGTTGTACACGTATACACGTTGCTCGTCGAGAACGATGCGAGCGAAACCGATTGATGCAACGCCACGTTGCGGACGCGAGACGCGCGGCAAGGTGGTTGTAGTAGTTGTTGGCGACGGTTCTGGCACCGTGGTGGAAACGATCTCGGGCACAGTTGTTGGCGTACTGGTCTCAGGAGTTGTGGTATCAGAGCCTTCTGCATGCACAAATGACGTGGGTACAAGGACACACGAGACAAGAACGGTAAGGGCGATGCGAATGGGGGATTTCATCGTGAGAAAAAGGTTAACTGGGAATTGAATTGCCGAGTGGGCAATGCGTTATTCGGCAGCGATATCAAGGGCTTCAGCAAGTGTGTTCCATGAAAGAACTGCGCACTTGATGCGAACTGGAAATTTCACAACGCCCTGCAGGGCTTCAAGATCTCCGAGTGGAGCAGAGGTGTCCGGCTCTTCGCCACCTTCATCAATTGACATCATGTGTTTGAAACGATGAATGAGTGCACGAGCTTGCTCAACTGGTTTTCCTTTTACAGCAGCGCTCATCATGGATGCCGAACTCTGGCTGATGGAACATCCTTGGCCACCAATTTTGATGTCATCAACGATGCCATCTTTGACAATGAGGAACACTTCAATTTCATCGCCACACAATGGGTTGTGACCTTCACTGCGCACAGCAGGTGGTTCAAGAGATCCCCGATTACGCGGGCTTTTGTAATGATCGAGAATTATCTCGCGATATAGGTCTTCTAATCCGGGCATATGAATCTCCGACTATGAGGCTAGAGGGTGAAGAAGTCTCCCGCTTCGGATAGGGCATCGCACAGGGCGGTGACATCCGAAGGGGTGTTGTACAAGTAGAAACTGGCGCGAACGGTGGCGTTAGCACCCAATAGGCGCATCAGGGGCTTTGCGCAATGATGACCAGCACGTACGCAGACATTGTTTTGGTCGAGAACTTGGCTGATGTCATGTGGGTGCACATCGCGATACGCAAAGCTGATGGTTGCTCCGCGAAGCGCTGCGTCGGTGCTTCCGTGAATGGTGATGTCACTACCGAAGCGGTCATTCAATGAGTTCAACGCAAGGACGGTGATGTCCTGTTCATGTGCTCGCACGTTGTCCATTCCAATAGCAGTCAAGTAATCAACCGCTGCGCCAAGACCGATGGCTTCAATAACTGGCTGTGTGCCTGCTTCAAACTTTGCTGGCAATTCTGCGTATGTAAAACCTTCGAGTTTCACGTCAGAAATCATGTTGCCGCCGCCAAGAAACGGTGGCATTGCATCGAGCAAAGACTCACGTCCCCACAGAATACCGAGACCAGATGGGCCAACCATTTTGTGGCTACTGAATGTCACGAAATCTGCACCCCATGCTTGAACGTCTGTTGGCATGTGTGGCACTGCCTGGCATGCGTCGACAATTGCAATTGCGCCAGCCTTATGGGCTGCTGCACATAAGGCCGCAGTGGGGTTAATGGTGCCGAGAACATTGGACATTGCAGTGAATGAAAAAGCCTTAGCGCCATCGAGCAATGTATCCAGATTGCTGAGATCAAGTAATCCGTCTGATGTGAGCGGCACCCAGCGAATAGTGAAACCGCGTTCAGCTGCAAGCATTTGCCATGGAACAATATTGGCGTGATGTTCCATGTGGGTGAGGACTACAGCGTCACCAGCAGAAAGATTCGCTGTACCCCATGAACGAACAATTAGGTTCAGGGCTTCAGTGGCATTCTTTGTGTAGAGAACTTCGTGCACTTTGGGGGCGTTGATGAATGTAGCAACTTTTGCACGGGCGCCTTCGAACTTGTCGGTGGCATCTGCTGCCAATTGATACGCGCTGCGGTTTGTTGGGGCATAACCATGCTGCATGAATTGAGTCATTGCATCGATTACGGCGTTTGGCTTTTGTGATGTGTTGGCGGAATCAAGATAGACCAGTGGCTTGTCATTGATTAATTCGGCAAGCACCGGAAAATCGGCACGCACTTTCTGCACGTCAAAACTCATCACACGCTTGCCTTGTAGGCCTCGTAGCCGTTCTTTTCTAGTTCTGCTGCAACTTCCATGCCACCTGATTTCACAATGCGGCCATCAATCATAATGTGTACGTGGTCTGGCTTTAGTTCGTCAAGGAGACGTTGGTAATGCGTAATAAGAAGGATGCCCATGTTGGGGCGATCAACGCGCACTTCGCGAATACCTTTTGCCACGATGCGCAAAGCGTCGATGTCAAGACCCGAGTCTGTTTCATCAAGAACTGCAAAGTCTGGATCCAGCAACGCCATCTGCATGATCTCATTGCGCTTCTTTTCGCCTCCCGAAAAACCTTCATTGAGGTAACGGTCAACGAATGAAGAATCCATACCGAGGCGCTTCATCCAGTCCATTGCCGACAATCGCAATTCAAGTACGGAAAGATCAATTCCTTTACGTGCTGATAAAGACTGACGCAAGAATTGGATAACCGAGACGCCAGCTATTTCTTGTGGGTACTGAAACGCCAGAAAGATGCCGGCCTTGGCGCGAACATCAGTTGTCCATTCGGTGATGTTGTCACCTTTGAAGAAGATGTCGCCGCTCGTTACTTCGTATTCAGGAGACGCGAGAAGGGTGCTAGCAAGAGTGGACTTACCGCAACCGTTTGGACCCATGATGGCGTGCACTTCACCTGCGGCAATGGACAAAGATACCCCCCGTAGAATTTCGTCTGTGGGGTCGGTGTCCTCCGTGACGGGACGGGCATGAAGGTCGCTGATGCGGAATAATTCGGTCACGAAACCAGTCTAGGCAGGTCTCAGTAATTAGCACTACGGACGTAGTGTTAACTATGTCCTACCGGGCCATGGCCTTCCAGATGGCCAGATACGAGGGGTACTCCACCACGTCATCGGCGTACTGGGCTGACCGCAAGAGTTGGTGGTAGCGGGGCAGATGGCGAAACGGGACGCCGGCGTCAACATGATGGGCCAGATGGAAGCCAATTTTGTATGGCACCAAATAAAACCGAGCAATCGGATGCTGCACGACCGAATGTGTGGTGATGCGTCGATCTTCGTCTGCACGAAGTCCGCCATGTTCAGCAATGGAACGCAAACGGTTGATGACGCGCCACAACGTGAAATACGGCACCACCCACATGATGGGGTACAGCCACGGATGGCCTGCAAGAAAAAATAATGCAGCGATGAGAATTTGCACAGCTGTCATCTTCCACAACGTATTGCGAACTCGCTCATCGCTCGACGTAAAACCGCGAAGTTGATTACCAAACAAACGCGCACCCGTTTGTCCTGAAATGTCTCGCATTAGTTTGCGGCGAAGGCTGTCTTTCGAAATTGGATAGTTCGCGTACAACGCGAAGTCTGGTTCTTCTGGGCCGAACTCTTCACGATGATGTGCCATGTGCACACGTCGGTATGCAGGCGTGCTTGTGATAGCGGGGAAACCGAGCACCCAATTGCCCACCCAGTCATTGGCGCCACGATGGCGAAAAAGGAGTCTGTGGGCCGCCTCGTGCATGAGTGATGCAAATTGTGCGTGCATGCGGCCCATCAGCAGAAATGCAATGACCCAAACAGGAATTGAATCGAGGCGCACTGCAATCGCAAGAATCAAAAAGTTCTGGATATACATCCATACAACTGACCACGCATTACGAAACGAAGGAATTGCGCGTAATTCTGTTCGCACCTGTGGAAACGCGCGACCATCATTGGCAATTGAGGCATTGTCAATCACGTATGGCAAGACAGATGGATCCAATGCCATTCCGCCGAGGCGCGGGCTATTGCTACCAGCCACGTGCAACCCACTCGGCTAAGTGTGGACGTTCCATGGAAATGGTGGTGTCGACTCCGTGGCCAGGCAACACCACGGTGTTTCCGGGAAATGTAAAGAGGCGCGTATCGAGTGACTCAATGATGGTCTCAAAACTGCTGCCAGGAAAATGTGTTGCGCCAGGGCCGCCAGGAAACAGTGTGTCGCCTGTGAATAACAGTGGTGCATCATGCACTTTGAAGGACACAGACCCTGCAGTGTGTCCGGGGTTATGGATTACATCAAAACGTAACTTTCCTACTTCAACAACTTGTGTGTCATCAAGGAACACGTCGTACCCAACGTCTTTCAGCATTCCGGCGTCATCATGCGAGATAGCTACTGAGTACCCAGCTTCGCGCATTGCGGGAATTGCTTGAATGTGATCGTGATGGCCATGTGTTTCAAGCACTGAACGAACGCCGAGTGTTTGGCACAGCTCAAGCAGTCGTTCGTGTTCATTAGCTGCGTCAATTAACACTGCTTCGCCTGTGTGTTTGCAACGAACAACGAACACGTTGTTTGCATATGGCCCGACAACAACGCGGTGCACTTCCAACCGGTGGTCGAAATAGTGGAGAGTTCCGAGTGGGCTTGCCATGTCTTTAGCCTGACACAACCTCGAACCCTAAAGACAGGGCAACGGGGATTTGTGCGGCGTCAAAGGTGATGAAGCGAATGGGAGCGGGAAGTCGAGAGGCGGCAGCAAGGTGTAAGGCAGCTGAAATTCCGACGGGTTGTGACTGGCACAGGGTGGTTGCTTCGTCGAGCAATGACTGGTCAATTGGAACGACGTGCAAGAAATCCCACGTATGTCGAATCAGGTCTTCAAGATGACGGGATAGAACAACCTCATCGGTCAGGCGTGTTGCAGCCACGATTGATTCGCTCAGTGCGATGGCGCACGCAACCCAAGTTGTGTCGTTTTCCAACATGTCACGAACGACGTCGCGTTGGGCTCCTTCAATATGCAACGCAAGAAGTGCACTGGCATCAAGAACAACAGTCATGTGCGCACCTGTGACAGTGCCTTGTCAATGCGAGCACCGGAGTACAGAACTAACGGATCGCTTGGCACCCAATCGCCGGTTCGTCGTGGTGCCATGACAACGCCGCGGGCCACGAGATCAGCAATGGTGATGCCTGAATAATCAGACCCCAAGTTTGACAGTTGGGCCACGGGGGAACCATCGACCGTGATGACCACCCGTTCGCCCATTTGGGCCCGCCGTACATACGTGGCAAGGGCTGATCTGAATTCGCGCATTCCTATGTGGGCCATGGGTACAGGGTAGCGGTAGATGTGTACACCCGTGTACGCATATCGATTGGCGAGAGCGTCAGTGGCCAGTGCAGACTGTTATTTATGAATTTTGCATTTAGTGAAGAACAAGAAGAACTCCGCAAGATGGTGCGCTCGTTCCTTGAGGCCAAGTCCTCAGAGACCGCAGTGCGCGAGCAGATGGAGACAGAGACCGGCTACGACACAGCAGTGTGGGCCCAAATGAATGACCAAATGGCATTGCAAGGACTTGCCATCCCCGAAGAATTCGGTGGACAAGGTTATTCATTTATTGAACTTGGCGTTGTGCTCGAAGAAATGGGTCGCGCTTTGTTGTGCGCTCCGTACTTCTCAAGCGTCGTACTTGCAGCAAACACATTGCTCCTTTCGGGTGACGATGCAGCAAAGAAGGCATATCTTCCAGGCATCGCAAGTGGCGCAACAATCGCAACACTTGCAACCACCGAGCCATCAGGCCGTTGGGACGAAGCAGGAATCACGATCGAAGCAAAGGGCTCTGGCTCTGACTTCACCATCACTGGTGCAAAGAGCTTCGTACTTGATGGCCACTCAGCGAACCTCATCATCGTTTCAGCACGCACTGCTAAGGGTGTCAGCCTGTTCGCAGTTGAAGGTAATGCAAAGGGCTTGACCCGTACAGCGCTTTCCACAATGGACCAGACACGTAAGCAAGCAAAGCTTGAGTTCAAAGACACTCCAGCAAAGCTCATCGGTACGGAAGGCAAGGGCGGCGAAGTCCTCACCCAAGTGATGGACCTTGCAGCAGTTGCACTTGCAGCAGAGCAAGTCGGTGGAGCACAGAAAGTGCTCGAGATGGCTGTTCAGTACGCAAAGGATCGCATCCAGTTCGGTCGTCCAATTGGTTCGTTCCAGGCAATTAAGCACAAGTGTGCAGACATGTTGCTTGAAGTTGAGTCTTCAAAGTCAGCTGCTTACTACGGCATGTGGTGTGCAGCAGAAATGAACGAAGAACTTCCTTCAGTTGCATCACTTGCTAAGGCTTACTGCTCAGAGGCGTACTTCCACGCAGCTGCTGAGAACATTCAAATCCACGGCGGTATCGGTTTCACCTGGGAACACCCAGCACACCTTTACTTCAAGCGTGCGAAGTCAAGTGAACTCATCTTTGGTGATCCGACCTACCACCGCGAGCTTCTTGCTACACGCATCGGTATCTGATCA
The DNA here is from genome assembly GCA_009694565.1 of Ilumatobacteraceae bacterium. Taxonomy (GTDB): domain Bacteria; phylum Actinomycetota; class Acidimicrobiia; order Acidimicrobiales; family Ilumatobacteraceae; genus UBA2093. The sequence continues at coordinate 10,655 of SHUR01000032.1, forward strand.
TTGATTAGTTAGTCAATTAGACAAAAACTTCAAAGAACCCGGGCCTAGTGCCCGGGTTCTTTCATTTCTCGTAGGCTGTTGGTATGTCAATAACCACTGTTTTGTTTGCCATTGTCTCGGCTCTTGCGGTATTTGTCATTGCAGCAGTTGTAGTCGGGCGCGAAGCTCAACGTTTAGACATGGTGGCACCACGCGTTATCTACGACATTGATCAGGCTGCAGAGTTTGTGGCAGGTGTGTTGCCAAGTAATACTCAGGCCCGACTCACTATGGACGAAGTTCGCCAGTTGTTGCTGGCTCACCTTTCTTGGATGAATGACAAAGGGCTCACACCACTTGATGTCACGGATCGTGTGCAGAATATTTCTATTCCGGTTGTTGTCGACGAAGACACATTGGCGGCGTACTTGTTGAAGGAAGCATCGCGGCGAGGTGTTGAAATTCTTGATGATGTCGACGTGGTGCACGTAGCCGATGCTCACTTGGGGTATTTCTCAGCAATTGGAGCTGTTGGTCCGAAGGCTGATCAGATTTAGATCATCATGTTGAACTGCGACACCACGCGGGTGCCGAGTTCAGAATCACCGGCGATAGCAATTGCTGAACCGAGTTCTACATGAGTTGCCCGACCTGTTGCTAGTTGCAGGAACACATCTGAATCCACCGTGATTGTCACAAGTACTGATGGCGGAACTTCTGTTGATACTTGAGCTCGGCCATCTACAACGGTGGTTGCCACTGTGCGCTTCACGGCTCCGTTGATGGCAACAACAACCGTGCCGCCTTCTGGTGTTTGGGCACGCTTGCCGACAACGATGGGGATTGTGCGGATCAGACGATCAATGGTGTGTTCTGCCGACGGGCCGCCCTGATGGCCGGGAATTCCTACAGTACGACGCATGTCTTGTTCGTGAATCCAGGAATCCAGAACCCTAATATGCAGAAAGTCTGCAAGAGTGCCAGGACCTGTAGGAGTGAACGACTCTTTTTCAAAATAGGCGTCGTCTGCATTGCGCAATGTGTGAACACGCTTAGCGATGAGGGCTTTCCATTCGGCAAGTACTGCGGCGCCGGTCATAGAGCGGCGTGAATCAACATCGTTTTCGTTTGCTTCGCCGATGGGATTCTTCGTGTGAGAAACATCCGCAGCTTTATGGGTTGATTTCTTGAGACCCTCCAAGCCAAATTCAGTGCCGACAAGGTGCGACAAGTTGTCTTGCACTGTCCATGCTGGCAACTGTGATGGAGTTTTCCATTGTGCCTCTGTCAACTGGGAACAGAAATCACTTATGGAGTTCCACGTTTCTTCAAGTTTGTTAATTGTGTCTGTAGGAATCATTTCGGGGTCCTTTGGTGTTCAGCGTGCAGGGTTTTGAACAGAGCGCCATTGACGCCCTTCAAGGTACGGAGAAAAGATACTGCCGATCATTGCCATGTCGGCGTCAGTCTTTGGAGTCTTCAATTCGAAAATGCCAGGGAAGCGACTGTACGCAAGTGTGAGATCCCAGAGTTCCTTTGCTTTGTCCGCTGTAGGTGCCGGAAGCACAACCGGGCCAAATACTGCACGACCACCTGGCACGGTGATGATGGGAACTCCGAAACCTGCAAGTTGTTCTGTTGCATATTTGTGGTCGTTCAGAACATCATCGTGAGTGGTTGGGTCAGCAAGTGCAAGATCCCACGCTTCAGTAGGGAGTCCCGCTTCTTCCATGAGTTCCAGCGCAATCTCGCGGTCATAAAAACGACGGCCATTGACATGGAGCGCCTCGCCACAGATTTTGTAGAACGTGCCGCACCAGTCATTGTTCTGCCTACGTAGCCATGCAGCGACGCGAAGGGGAGTCCAGCCGTATGCGAAGTCACGTTCGTACGGGTGTTTCTTTCCTTCTTCACGGTTGATTTCTTCGAGGCTAAAGAAGCGCCACGTAATATCAAATCCGACTTGTTCTTGCACATCACGAATCCATATGGATGTCTGATATGCGTATGGGCACATGATGTCGAAGAAGAACTCGATGGATGTTGGCTGGTCGGTACTGCTCATATGCGAAACTTACCGCTATCTGGTGGACTCATTGCTACTGAGTCGCCACCCACATGTCACCACCTGTAATCTCGGCTATCTATGGAGATTGCCGAAAGCACCAGGTCACGCATCCTCAACGCAGCCATTGAAATGATGGAATCTGGCGGAGAATCTTCGGTGCGTTTGAGCGCAATCGCCGAAGCTATGGGCATTAAAGAGCCTTCGATTTATCACCACTTTGCGAACAGAACAGAGCTGGTTAACACCGCATATATCGAGTGGTACTGGCAATGTCTCAAAACTGATATTCCTGTCGAAGCAATGATGGTCTTGGTTGATTCGCGAGAGGATTACATCAGGGCGTTTCGTAAGTCCATGGAATGGAGCTATCAGCCAGAGCGCCATCATGCTCGAGCGATTCGCTTGAGTGTCTTAGGTGCAGCCCAACGGAATCCGGAATTGGCTCTTGCCATTAACGACATCAACAGAAAATTTCTGGCAACAATTGCTGATTCAGTGTTGGTCGCCCAACAAAAGGGTTGGCTCCGGACAGATCTAGATCCGATGGCAACTGCGTATTGGCTGCACGGCCAAATCATTGGGCGTGCTGTTGCAGAGATGGACCTCGGGCATATTGACCTAACGAAGTGGGACAAAGTTTCCTTTGAGGCTGTGCTCGGGTTGATGCTTGCCCCTGAAAAGTAATTAACTAGCTCGCCGTTCCTTCACACAGGAGGCTGGGGTACTACCGTTATCTCTATGGAAAGACCAGGCAAGTTTGAGCACACACGATTCCTCGGAGATAAGCGCACACAATTGGTGTACGACCTTGACGAGTGGAGCGACAAAGACATTGTCGACACAATTGTTGCTGAAGGCGTAGGGCTCTGTTTCGGGCCCGACACATTGGCAGAAGCCCGTAACCGCGGATACACCCTTGCAACAGTTGGCGTAACACGTCGCCTTCGCAAGCCTCGCGCGTAAGTTCGCTTCAGATGCCAGATGCGACCAACGGAACTTTCCAATCTGGGTCGTTAGTTCTTAATCGTTACTTGGCAACGCCGACTGGTTATGCATCGTCATTGCCGGGCGTCATCTTGTGTCATGGTTTTCCGAGTGGGTCAGTTGATGCTCGACAATCTGGGGTCACGTTTTCACAACTGATGGATCGTGTGGCAAATGACTTGGGATGGGCTGCGCTCACGTTTACATTTCGTGGATGCGGCAACAGCGAAGGTGATTTTTCAATGCAGGGCTGGGTTGATGACTTGCGCGCTGCCATTGATCATTTAGAAGACGAAGTATCGCCCGATGGCGTGTGGCTCGTAGGTACAAATACTGGTGGTGCACTTGCGTTATGTGTTGCAGCAGATGACCCACGAGTGCGCGGATGTGCTTTATTAAGTGCTCGTGCAGATTTTGATGACTGGGCCAGTCAGCCTCGGCGCTTTTTTGAACATGCGCGTGAAATCGGAGCTATTCGTACGCCAGGGTTTCCTGCATCATTTGATGAGTGGAGTCGCGAACTGCGTCGATTTCGCCCAGTTGATGCAGCAAAACGTTTTGCACCACGACCATTATTGGTGATGCACGGTGATGATGATGAAAGCGTTCCTGTTGCTGATTCGCGCATGTTGGCTACTGCGCATGGAAGTGCTGAGTTACGGGTCATTGAAGGGGCTGGGCATCGACTCCGTCACGACCCACGTGCCGTTGCAGTGTTGCTCGGTTGGCTTGATCGTCAGCGCGCGTTGCCTGCGTGATTTACGAATCGTGTCCCTGAGGATGCGAGGCATGCCACGCGTATGCGGAAGAAATGATGTCATCAAGACTGCGAGTCGGAGACCAGCCGAATGTTTCGTTGATGCGGCGAGGATCTGCATAGCACTCTGACGGATCACCAGCACGACGGCCAACAATTTCATAGGGAACCTTTTTTCCCGTTACACGTTCCGTGGTGGCAATAATGTCCATCACGCTTGTGCCGTGGCCAGTGCCCACATTGCATGTGATGCTGTCGCCACCTTTTGCCAGGTAATCAAGCGCAGCAACATGAGCGCGAGCAAGGTCTTCGACATGTATGTAATCGCGCACGCCTGTGCCGTCTGGAGTGGGGAAGTCATTGCCAAACACTGTGAGCGTAGGTGCGAAACCAAGAACAGCCTTCATGACATGCGGGATGAGGTTCTGTGAAAAGCGCCAATCTTCGCCAAGAGTTGCATCTTCAGAAGCGCCAGCTGCATTGAAGTAGCGCAAGCACACATTGCGCATTGCTGTTGTTTGCGAATACCAGCCGAGTGTCTTTTCAATCATCAGTTTTGTTTCGGCATAGACGCTTTCACAACTCAGAACATC
>SHUR01000033.1 GCA_009694565.1 Ilumatobacteraceae bacterium
TGGACCATGCAAGAGCCTTACGCCCATCCTCGAGCGCGCCACGGCCGCTACAGGGGGCCAGGTTGAGCTTGTAAAGCTCAATATCGATGAAAACCCCGGTGTTACTCAGGCCTTTCATGTGCAATCAATTCCTGCGGTCTTTGTCATCAAGGACGGCAAAGTGATTCACAATTTCACGGGAGGCCAATCTGACCAATACGTGCAACAACTTGTTCAGGCCCTGTTACCAGACCCCACCCAAAGCCGAATTATCGAATTGCTGGCTAACGGAACAGAAGAAGCCCTGCGTGATGCTGTGGCATTGGCGCCAGGAAATGAAGATGCCATCTGCACCTTGGCTGATCTGTTGATTCGTACCGGGAAAGCAGAAGAGGCACTCACGTTTCTCGTTCGACTTCCCGAGACTGACCGTGTGCGTAAATTAGGGGCCATGGCGCGCTTAGCCATGAACCCCGTCGACAATCTTGATGTAGAACTTGTTGCCTTATTGCTCCGTGTCAAAGACGATGAAGTCGCACGACGTGAATATTTAGACATCTTGGAAACCATGGGACCGGCTGATCCACGCACCAGCAAATATCGAAAATTGTTGACAACAAAACTGTTTTAGTTTTTCCAATTGCATGCCTGTGTGCACCACATCACAGGCATGGATATACCCAACTGGAACGTCATCAAGAAACAAATGTCGTACTGGGTGTCATTTATCGGATTAACCCGACTTGTCATCGGGCTCGTCACGACCGTTGTCGTGGCCGCTGGTATTTGGTTGTTGGTACGTCCATCCGCACCACTGGTTGAATCCGTGGTTCCGCATGCGTCCGGTGTTGGCATAGCTGCGCCTCTATCAACTCTGCCAACACCGTTGACCGTGCGCATTCATGTGGCGGGTGCAGTAGTTCATCCTGGTGTGTACACCGTGACGTCATCAGCACGGGTCGTTGATGTCGTCAATGCAGCGGGTGGTGCAACATCGCGTGCAGATCTAGAACGAATTAATCTTGCGCAGACAATCATTGATACAGAGCAAGTGTTCGTGCCGTTTCGTTCATCTCGCACTACAAAAATCACGGTGGTGCCACGGCTTCGTCCCTCGCGCACAACAATTTCTGTTTCTGCATCAACAGTTCCCGGCGCGCTGCCAATTGTTGGAGTGACAACCACAACCGCAGCTCCGTTAATCAATTTGAATTCGGCGACTTCAGACCAGCTCGATACGTTGCCAGGTGTTGGGCCATCAACGGCAAAGGCAATTATCAGTCATCGCAATCGCAAGGGCCCGTTTGGCAAGGTGGAAGATCTGTTGAATGTTCCTGGAATCGGTCCGTCCAAAGTGGCGGCGTTACGTGATCAGGTGACCGTGTAGTTAGAACGCACCCAGAGCAAGAACGCCGAGCAACAATCCGCCTGCCGCACCAATCCAGAGTCCGAGTCCCACCACAACAAATTCGCGAAGCCATTCGCGCCAGCCGACAACAGGTCGTTTTGTCACCCTGCCGGCAACTACTTGACCAAGAAACCACCACAACACGGCACTGCTGCCAATTGCGACTAACAGGCGCGCAGCTCCACCTGCTGCCGGCATACCGAGTATTGGCATAACGGGAAGAGCCATCACCATCAGCACGAATGCCACCGAACCGCCTTTTGGTCCAGAAACGAGCCATGAAAACACCACACCGAGCATCCACAAAAAAACGGCGCACCCGATGGCCATGAAGCCACCACGACGCCTAATGGACCTGCGGGTGGATGCAACTCCACCAGGCAACATGAACCGTCCGCCTGTTGGTGAAGTTGATGACACGATTCAATCGTACGACGCCGCGTGTGACGAAGTGGACCATGGTGTCTCTGCGTCGGTTGGTCTTACGCTGCTTGCGGCCGTGATGTGGGTCTCGGTGATTGGTGGGGAGCGCATTCCAGGCCTTGGGTCGTTGCGTGGCGCCAGTTGCATTGTGCTGGCGTTGCTATCTGTCTATTGGTGGCATTATCGACGCTGGCACGTGTCGCTGATGACGATGGTGATTGTTGGGGCAGTTGGCTTGGTTAGTGGTGCAGCTGCGTGGCAAGAAGTTGTTGTCATTGATGGTCCATGTTCCGGCAACGCAATTGTGCGCACTGATCCAACGTGGGTGGGAAATGGTGTCGGTGTTGTGCTGCAGTTACGTGGCAAGAGGTATCGGGTGATTGCACATGGTGCACCAGGGGCGCACCTAGCAAATCGATTAGCAGGAGAACACGTAATTGTGAAAGGTACATGTGCGAAAACCACGGGGCCGTACAGCAGGTATGACCGCATAGTGCATGTCGTGGGTCGCATGACTGTGCAATCAGTGTCTGAGGAGTTTTCTGAAGGTTCGATGGCAATTCGCGCTGCAAACCGTATGCGTGTTGCGCTGCATGAGGGAGTTGCATCGATGCCGTATAACTTGCAAACTCTCTTTGCGGGTCTAGTCATTGGCGATGACCGTGATCAATCACGTGAAATGGTGAATCAATTTCGAGCAAGTGGCCTGTCTCACCTGTGTGCAGTCTCTGGACAGAATGTTGCATATCTGTTGGCCGCATTGTCTCCACTGCTGCGGCGATTGCGTCGCAACAGTCGTTTCATAGCGGTCCTGCTTGTTCTTGCGTGGTTTGTGTTGCTCACGCGAGCAGAACCTTCTGTGTTGCGCGCTGCAGTCATGGCAGGTCTAGTAGCAATGAACGCAGCATCAGGTAATTCAATGAATGCACGCACAATTCTTGCGTCAACAGTGATTGTGTTGCTACTGATCGATCCGATGCTGGCGTGGAGTGTCGGTTTTGCATTATCGGTTGGTGCTACTGCTGGTCTCGCCTGGCTATCGGCGCGGCTTGGACAGATTATGGGCCATCACGGAATGCTTGCAGCAACATTGGCAGCACAAGTCGGCACCATGCCAGTGTCTTTTTTCGTCTTTGGGTATGTACCTGTCATCTCGCTCATTGCTAACCCATTGGCACTGTGGGTTGCAGGAATGGTGATGATGGTAGGTCTTCCACTTGCACTTCTTGCCAGTCTGTTAACACCTCTTGTACCACTGGTGTCATGGGCGATGGCGATTCCTGTCGCATGGGTCGCAGGCGTTGCTCGTTTCTGTGCCGGCGCCTCACCACATGGTCGTCTCAATGTTGGTCTGTGGCTATGTGTGGCGGGCGCAATATGGCACAGGTGGCAACAAACAGAGGCATGACGCACTGATGTGGCAAGGTAGTACGCGTGGCTGTGTACCTAATTTCTGGGGATGAAATACTCATTGGGCTAGAACTCTCATCGCTAGTCGACCGACTAGTCGGTGACGCGGATAGGTCCATGATGGTTGACGATTTCGATTGCTCTGAAAGCAGCATGACAATTGCTCCTGTTGTTGATGCTCTCACCACTATGTCTTTATTCATGGAGAGCAAAGTTGTGGTGTTGCGACACTTGCAAGATCTTGAAGGCATCTATGTCGACATGTTGGTTGCCGCAATTGATGCGGTGATTTTTGAAGTTGATTTCATCATCACAGTAACCGGGCGAATTCCAAAGGCAATTGCGGATGCCTGTAAACGCGTCAAAGCCGAAACCATTGGTGCGGCCGTAGTTAACAATCAAAAAGATCGCATTGAATGGGTGGAAGCTCATCTGATTGAAGCGGGTTTTTTATATTCCTCCGATGCATCCCGACTCATTGCCACATGGTTCGGTGGAGATCAAGGTCGACTTGCTGGTCTGCTCGCAACCCTTACCTCGGCGTACGGCGAAGGTGCCAAGTTGTCGCGCTCGGACATTGAAGTATTTCTTGGTGAGGCCGGCAGTGTTGCCCCGTGGGACCTTACCGATGCCATTGATGGCGGAGATGTCAAAAAGTCTCTTCTTATGTTGCATCGCATGATGAGCGCTGGCGAATCTCACCCGTTACAAATCTTGGCGTTGTTGTCGAATCGTTATGCCCAAATGATGAAGGTCGATGGCAGGGGAGTGCGAAGCGCCGGAGATGCTGCGGCAATCTTGGGAGGTAAGGAATTCACAGCAAAAAAAGTGCTCGAGCAGTACCAACGACTCGGGAGTGCCGGAATCTCTCGGGCTATTGCCCTACTTGCAACGGCAGACTTTGATCTGCGGGGTGGCAAAGACTGGGAGCCAGATTTGGTGATGGAAGTACTTATTGCTCGTTTGGCTCGTCTGGGCGGAGCGCCAGTGCAACGTTCGTTTGCGAAGCGGTAAGAAAATTACTTAGCGGCGTTTGCGTGTCGCATGAGACGACTCTTGCGACGTGCAGCTGAGTTCGGGTGAATGATTCCCTTGGCTGCTGCCACATCGATTCGTTTGATAGCAAGACGAACATCGGCTTCACCTTCAGGTGTGCCGAGACTTGCTGTCGCTGTACGAATACGGGTGCGCAATTCGCTCTTGACTGCTTTGTTGCGGTCTTGAGATTTTGCGTTGGTAAGAATGCGCTTTTTTTGGCTCTTAATATTTGCCATGGCTTGAAAGGCTATCGCCACACACCCCCGTCCCCAACCGCCTAGGGGTAGGCTTTCCTTTGCCCATGGACCTTGCCAAAATTCGGAATTTCTCGATCATCGCTCACATTGATCATGGTAAGTCCACTCTTTCAGACCGCATACTCGAATTGACTGGGGCAGTCGACGCCCGTGAAATGCGTGCTCAGTATCTCGACTCAATGGATCTCGAGCGCGAACGAGGCATCACCATCAAGGCTCAGAACGTGCGCGTGCCATGGAAAGGCCATACCTTCCACCTGATTGACACCCCTGGGCACGTTGACTTTGGATACGAAGTCAGTCGTTCGCTCGCGGCGTGTGAAGGCGTCGTGCTTGTTGTTGACGCAGCGCAAGGAATTGAAGCACAGACTCTTGCCAACTGTTATCTCGCACTTGAACATAACCTCGAAATAGTGGCGGCGCTCAACAAGATTGACCTGCCCGCAGCCGACCCAGATCGGTACGCGGCAGAGATTGAAAACATTCTTGGAATCCCTGCCGATGAAATCTTGCGTATCTCAGCAAAGACAGGTGAAGGAGTGCCAGAACTTCTCGATGCAATTGCAGAACGTATTCCAGCTCCTGTCGGCGATATTGATGCACCATTGCAGGCTCTGATCTTTGACTCGCAATTTGATCAGTATCGCGGAGTTGTCTCTAGCGTGCGCGTGATGAACGGCCGTTTGTCGACTGGCAGTCGTCTGTTCTTCATGCAAGCACGAGCAACACACGACGTCATCGAAATCGGTGAGCGTGCACCTGTTCCAACACCAGTTGCTGAATTGGGACCCGGTGAAGTTGGTTACCTCATTGCTGGCATTAAAGATGTTGCTGAGGCTCGTAGTGGTGAGACAGTGACGAACTCGTTGAACCCAGCCACAGAAGCTCTTAAGGGTTACCGCGACCCGAAGGCCATGGTGTTTTGTGGTTTGTACCCGATTGATGGTGACGATTTTGAAACATTGCGTGAAAGCATTGAAAAGCTGAAGCTGAATGATGCCTCCATCACCTACGAGCCAGAGTCATCTGGTGCATTGGGGTTCGGATTCCGCTGCGGTTTCCTTGGGCTCTTGCACATGGAGATCGTGAAAGAGCGCCTCGAACGCGAATTCAACTTGGCACTTATTGCTACGGCCCCATCGGTTGCGTATCGCGTAACGCGTACAGATGGTGTGGTTGTTGATGTTGCGAATCCAGCTGATTTGCCACCAATGCAGAACATCAGCTTTATTGAAGAGCCGTTCTTCAAGGTGTCCATCATTACGCCAAAGGAATACACCGGAACATTGATGGACCTGTGCCAGTCACGCCGAGGTGAAATGGTGAAGCTTGAATATCTGTCGCCTGAGCGAGTCGAACTGCATTATCTCATTCCGCTTGCTGAAGTGGTTGTCGACTTCTTTGATCAGATGAAGAGCCGCACACAAGGGTATGCAAGCCTTGACTACGAACTCGATGGTTACCGCAAGAGTGACCTCGTGCTTGTCGACCTGCTGCTGAATGCAGTTCCAGCAGATGCATTCAGCACAATCGTGCATCGTGATAAAGCGTTTGATTATGGGCGCCGTATGTGCGCCAAACTTCGTGAACTTATCCCTCGCCAAATGTTTGACGTGCCAATTCAGGCCGCAATCGGCGGCAAGGTAATTGCGCGTGAAACTGTAAAGGCAAAGCGCAAAGACGTTTTGGCTAAGTGTTACGGCGGTGACATTACGCGTAAGCGCAAATTGCTAGAAAAGCAAAAAGAAGGCAAGAAGAAGATGAAAGCCATCGGTCGGGTAGAAGTGCCAGGCGACGTTTTCATTAGTGCGTTGAAATTAGACGACTGATGTCTCAGCAAGTGACAGACAGATCGTCGATGTTTCTTTCGCTCCGACATAGAAACCTTCGAATCTATTTCTTTGGTCTTCTACTGTCGAACGTCGGCACGTGGTTGCAATTCACTGCGATGTCTTTGTTGATTTATTCCATCAATAACAAAGCAACTGATGCCGGAATCAATACATTCGCTCAATTCGTTCCCATGTTGGTGCTTGGGGCATGGGCTGGTGGTTTTGCAGATCGACACAATCGCCGTCGTGTTACCTTTTGGTGCCAATCACTTTTGGGCGTTCAAGCAGTGGTCTTGACGGTTGTCACATTCACGGATCATGTCTCCTTGCCGGTGATTTATCTCTTGTCGTTTGGAACGGGCATTGCGAGTGCCATCGACAATCCATCTCGCCGAGGTCTTGTCACTGAACTAGTGGAACCATCTGAAATTCCAAATGCGATGTCGCTGAATACCACGGTGATGACTGGCTCGCGCATTTTTGGTCCCGCTTTAGCGGCCGTGCTGATCGGGCCTCTTGGCACGGCATGGCTGTTTGCGCTAAACGCAGCCTCATATCTTTTTGTAATTGGCTCTTTGCTAATGATTGACAAGACAAAGATGTTGCCAGCTACGTCCGCGGCTCGTGGAGGAAAGCCAGTCCGCGAAGGGTTGTCGTTCGTGTGGCGTGACCCCATGTTGCGCCGAGCTTTCATTGTGTTCACCGTGGTGAGCACTTTCGCTTTTAACTACAGCGTGGTTATGCCCAAATTGAGTGTCGTTCGGTGGGGTCAGGCAAACGGGTACCCGATTCTGTTGACATGCGTCAGCATCGGCAGTGTGTTTGGTGCATTAGCCACAGCTCGGTTTACCCGAATAACAATGCGCTGGTATGCAACACTCGTCATCATTAACGGGGTGTCGTGCATTGCGATTGCATGGGCCCCAAACTTCCTGGTGGCGTGTCTTTTGTGCTTGCCCCTTGGTCTCGGCGGTACTGGTCTTGTTGCTTCAATGAACGGCCTGAGTCAGCAGAACACAGCTCCGGAGATGCGCAGCCGCATGTTGGCATTAGTGGCTGTGGCATTTCTTGGCTCGACACCTATTGGTGGCCCAATCACAGGCTGGATCGGCGACAACATAGGAATTGAGTGGTCGATTGCATACGGCGGAATTTTGACCTTATTGTTTGTCCCAATGTTGTGGAAGGACCGATGAGCACATCTATTTGGTGGATACGACGCGATATGCGGGTGACCGATAACAAGGCGTTGCAATTAGCTGCGAAAGATGGCGACGTCGTGCCGTTATTCATTGTTGATCCACGCTTCGAAAAAGCAGGGTTAGCCAGGCGTGCGTTTATGTTCGAATCCCTTCGCGCACTTGATGCTACGACCGGCGGAAAACTTGTTCTGCGCTACGGTGACCCTGTTGTAGAAGTTGCGCAGATGGCCAAAGAAGTTGGCGCACGCAGTGTTCATGTGGCATCAGACTTTGCTCCGTATGGTCAAGTGCGCGATCAGCGTGTTCGTGAAGCCCTGAAACAGGTTGATGCATCCTTGGTGGAATCTGATTCGCCGTATTGCGTAAACCCGGGCACGGTACTGAAAGACGATGGCACACCTTTGAAAGTGTTCACGCCCTTTTACCGTCGTTGGTCGTTAGTTGATTTCACTAGCGCAGTAGATGCGCCTATTTCTTATGCCGATGCAGTGAGTCATGGTCAGGGGTATCCCGATATCGATTCATCTGGGCTGCATTTGCCAGAAGCCGGAGAAAAGGCGGCATGGCATAGATGGGATGAATGGTCTCCTCGGCTTGATTCATACCAAGAGGAACGTAACAACCCGGGAATCGATGGCACATCGTTGATGTCGCCGTACCTTCGATTTGGTGTCGTGCATCCGCGTCAACTTATTGCTCGGCTGAACGGAACATCGGGAGCAGATCATTACCGTCGTGAACTTGCATGGCGTGAGTTCTACGCCGATGTTTTGTTTCATCAGCCGCGCACTATGTGGGAAAACCTGCAAGAGAAAATGAACGTGTTGCCGCGCGATACAGATGCTGCTGCACACGCACGGTTTGAAAAGTTTTGCGCGGCACAAACGGGGTATCCGATCGTTGATGCAGGCATTCGTCAGATGCTGACTACCGGAATAATGCATAACCGAGTACGAATGATCGTGGCGAGCTTCTTAGTAAAAGACCTCCATTTGCCATGGCAATGGGGCGCACGCTTTTTTATGCAGCATCTCGTCGACGGTGACATTGCCTCAAACAATCACGGGTGGCAGTGGACTGCCGGAACAGGCACCGATGCTGCTCCCTTCTTTCGAGTGTTTAACCCCACGTCTCAGAGCGCAAAATTTGACCCGACAGGTGCGTATCTTCGGCGTTGGATTCCAGAGATAGCCGAACTCGATAATGCCGCAATTCATGAACCTTCAACGTTGGGCCTTTTGGCGCCAGCGGGGTATCCAGAACCCATGGTGGATCATGCTGCAGAGCGAATAGAAGCATTGGCACGTTATAAATCGGTCAGCGGAAAGTAAATTTGTAGGACCATGCTTGACGAACGCAAAACCGCCATCCTTCGGGCCGTCGTCCAGGAATATGTCGCCACCGGTCAGCCAGTGGGTTCAACTCACATCGCTCAGAAATCTTCTGTCATGGTGTCGTCTGCGACTGTGCGCAATGAAATGGTTGTTCTCGAACAAGAGGGCTACTTGGCTCAGCCTCATACTTCGGCAGGCCGTATTCCTACCGATAAGGGATACAGACATTTCGTTGACTCGATTTCAACGGCAGGAGTATTGACATCGGAAGATGCGACCCAAGTAGGAGATTTCTTTAAGGCCACGCATGGTCGTCTCGAAGATTTGTTGCGTCACACCACCACGCTTCTTGCCGACATCACTCATCAAACAGCCGTGATTGTTGGACCTGAAGCAGATACGACCATTGTGCGCGCAGTCCATATCAGTCGTGTCACATCACGTACCGCAACTGTGGTTGTGGTGTTGTCGAATCACAATGTCGAAAACGACACTATTCAGATGTCTGAAGACATCACCAACCAACACATCTCAGATGCAGTTTCTCATTTGTCGCGTACTCTTGTTGGTCATTCTTTAGGTGACGTCACTACGGTGTCTTCAACAAACGATGCTCATGTTGATGCAGTGTGTTTTGCAACAATTAATGTCCTGTCTAGGCACCGTAATGAAGCACCTGTGTTTGTGGGCGGAGCTTCATCAATGGCAAACGCATTTGACGCGGTAGATGTCGTGCGCGATGTGTTATCCACTATTGAGCAACAGTTCGTCGTGGTCACGCTGTTGCAGGACATGCTTGATAGGGGACTGTCAGTTGCGATTGGTGCTGAGCATGGTGTCGAACCGCTTGTGTCATGTTCTGTCGTCGTGTCACCCGTGTTTGCTGATGGTGAAGTCATTGGTACCGTCGGTGTCCTTGGCCCTACCCGTATGAATTACCCGCAAGCACTGACAACAGTCGAAGTGGTGAGCGCCCAGTTGGGCCGCCATATTGCAGAAGGAACGCTATGAGTGCCGATTTTTACCAGCTTTTAGAAGTAGATCGCACTGCAGGTGCCGATGAAATAAAACGTGCGTATCGCAAGCGAGCACGAGAACTCCATCCTGATGCAAACCCCGATGATCCCGAAGCAGAAGATTTGTTCAAGCAAGTCAGTCATGCATATGAGGTGTTGTCAGATCCTGAAACACGCAGTCGATATGACCGATTTGGAGACGTCGGTATTTCTGGCGCCGGGTCTGGCGGCGGTTCCGATCCGTTTGGCGGCGGTGGCGGTTTTGGCGACATTTTTGAAGCATTTTTCGGCGGTGGCGGCGGTGGGCGTCGGCAAGCCGGTCCGCCGCGTGGACAAGATCTTGAAGTTACAGCTCGTGTCGATTTGATGGCTGTGATGTTCGGCACGCAGGTCACTGTTGAAGTGAACACTGCAATTGTGTGCACCGACTGTTCTGGTTCTGGCGCTGGGTCCGGCACACAACCTGTCACCTGCACTGACTGTGGCGGAGCGGGCCAAGTGCGTCGTGTTCGCCAAAGCATGCTTGGTCAAATGGTCACTACAGGTGCGTGTGGCCGTTGTGGCGGCATGGGCACTGTAGTTGTTACGCCGTGTTCAATGTGTTCAGGCGAAGGGCGCACATCGTCGCGCGAGTCGTACACAGTTGATGTTCCCGGTGGAATCAACTCTGGCCAGACCATGCGACTTACTGGTCGCGGTGCTGCTGGTCCTCGTGGAGGAGATGCTGGCGACTTGTATGTGCACGTCGCAGTTGCACAGCACCCAAGATTTGCTCGTGAAGAAGATGATCTCATTTGTGAGTTGCCATTGACGGTGTCCCAAGCAACTCTTGGCGTGCATCAAGTCTTGGAAGCACTTGACGGCGATCTCGACCTCGTTGTTCCGGCAGGTACACAACACGGTCATGAGTTCGTCGCAAAAGGTCGCGGTGTCACTCACTTGAATGGTCGTGGCCGTGGGCATCTTCGCGTTCGGGTGTCTGTTGTTGTTCCGTCGCAACTCAACGAAGAACAAGAGTCCTTGTACCGACGCTTGGCCGAGATTTCAGGCGACGACGTGGCATCGGCCGATAAGGGCATCTTTTCGCGCATCAAATCCGCATTTTCATAAAAAGCAGCGATGGTCGCACACTTGTGGCGTTGTATGCACCACACTGGGTGGTGATATGGCTTCTTATACCGATGACGAACTCCTGGAAGATTCTCCGTTTACCCGACTAGTCGGAGAGCGTCTGCGCCGTATACGGCAACAGAAACAGTGGTCTTTGTCTGACGTTGAGGACAAGAGCGACAGTGAGTTCAAGGCATCCGTACTGGGTGCATACGAACGCGGAGAGCGGGCAATCTCGGTTCCGCGGCTTGAGCGCCTTGCCCGCTTCTATGGCATCACGATTGACCAATTGTTACCCCGTGATACTCAGCGCATCGATGATGGCGGCGCGAATGACGGAGCTCCACGCAAATTGCGCATAGATGTTGCGCGTCTTTCAACAATGGGTGGCACACAATTTGAAATGCTCGAGCGTTTCTTGCGAATGATTCAAGTGCAACGCCAAGACTTCAACGGCAAAGTCATTACTGTTCGTGCTCATGACACTCGTGCAATCGCAGTCATGCTTGATGTTCCTGTTGACCAGGTCGGAGACAAGCTCTCAGACCTTGGTCTCTTGTTTGTGCCACCGGCCGCATAGGAAAACATGATGTCTGAGTTCGGGGTTTATGTTCATATCCCGTTCTGTCGTCACCGTTGTGACTACTGCGCATTTGCAACATGGACCGATCGTGACCATCTCATGGTCGCGTATGTTGACGCGGTCATTGCTGATATCGCACGAGCTGTAGAAAAGGGAATGCCTGTTGCACACACTGTGTTTTTCGGCGGCGGAACTCCCACGCGTCTTGCACCTGAACTTCTTGCCTCGATAGTTGCTGCGATACCGGTCAGTGCGAATGCTGAAATCACAATTGAATGCAACCCAGATGACGTGACTGTCGAAATGATGAAGATCTACGCGACTGCTGGGGTTAATCGCATCAGTATGGGTGTGCAATCAATGGTTGATCACGTATTGCAATCATTGGGCCGAACGCATGACCCTGCAAATGTTGTCAAAGCAATTGCTGCTGCTCGTGAAGGCGGAATCTCATCTATCAACTTGGATCTGATTTATGGAGTCCACGGGGAATCTGTTGACGACTGGCGCACCACAGTTGAACAAACCATTGCATTGCAACCAACGCACATCTCGGCGTACGGGTTAACGGTGGAAGCTGGAACACCGTTAGCGGAAGACCCAAGTCGACACCCAGATGACGATGATCAAGCTGACAAGTATGTTCTTGCAGATGATTTGTTTTCAGCAGCAGGTCTGATGAATTACGAAATCAGCAATTGGGCGCTCGCCGGTCATGAGTGTCGTCATAACCAGGTCTATTGGTCGCAAGGTAATTACACAGGGTTTGGTTGTGCCGCTCACTCGCATTTAGACGGCAGGCGCTGGTGGAACGTTCGCACCCCTGATCGGTATATCGATTGTGTCGCAAATAATGAAACTGTTGAAGCGTCCGATGAAGTATTGGACGCGCCAACTCGGGCGAGAGAAGCATTGGAATTGTCTCTGCGCACACGTGATGGGGTTCCGCTTGGCACCCTTGATGTTGAAGCTCTAGAGGGTCTGGTGGAAGTGGTGGGAGAGCGCATTGTCCTGACGCGCCGCGGTCGTTTATTGGGTAACGAAGTGAGTCTGCGCCTGACCCCCTGATAAAGTGGTCTTACCTTTTGAGGGCGTGTAGCTCAGTTGGTAGAGCACCACCATGACATGGTGGGGGTCCCGGGTTCGAGCCCCGTCGCGCCCACTAGATGTATTTACTCATGTCATTCGTACTGCGTATTAACGAATTGAGTCGCTTGTAATGGAAATCGTGTTGGCTCTGTGTGCAGCCGCCGTTTATGGGATTGCCGATTATTCAGGAGGACGGGCCAGTCGCACTGTTTCCCCAATTGTTGTCACAGCAATTGGCCAAGGCTGTGGCCTTATTTTTCTTGGTGTCATTGTTCTTGCTTCGGGTGTACCGACGCCTCCTGCGACAGATTGGTTCTGGGGCGGAGTTGGAGGCATCGCTGGCGCATCTGGTCTTCTCGCCTTCTACAAAGCAATGGGAAGCGGATTCATGGCCGTTGTTGCTCCGGTGTCAGCTGTAACTGCAACAGCGGTACCCGTCATCGTGGGGCTGTCGCTAGGGGAACGTCCGAGTGTTTTGTCGTTGTGTGGCATTCCTGTTGCGCTCGTTGCAATTGCATTAGTCAGCGACATTCTCGGACCAAATCATCGAAGAGCCCCGCGCAAAGTTTTTGTCATGGCATTTGGTGCCGGAAGTGTGTTCGGTTCGCTATTTGTGATCTTGGGTCATACAAGTGACAACTCGGGACTGTGGCCGGTTCTCGCAATGCGAGTGACTTCGGTGCCCTTCATGTTCATGGTGATGTACTTCACGAAGAACAAACCTTCTGCTGCTCGACCTCAATTGAAGTTTGTCGCAGGCTCGGGAATTCTTGATACGGCGGCAAACGCTCTGTATTTGCTGGCGGTACGTCATGGGTTGATGTCAATCGTGGCAACCATTAACTCGTTTTATCCTGCAAGCACCTTGTTGTTGGCCGTTGGGTTAGACAAAGAAAAGATTCACCGACCCCAGGCAATGGGTCTGGTGTTGGCGGGGGTCGCTCTGATCATGATTACGGTGTCGTAATTACTTTTCACCAAGAGCTGCTTTAACAATCTTTTCTGACTCGCGCATTGCGCCCTTGAAGATTCCTTTTGACATCAACGATGTTTCACTCTTACGACGTGTTTCGTAGATGTCAGCACGCATGCGATGAATCTCTGGATCATCTGGCGCAGCCCACCCTGCAAAGTCTGCAAGATGGCACGCAAGACGTAGGTCTCCCGAAGCTGCAAGGTCAGCAGCGCGACGCATCAGAACATCTGCACCACCAGCAAGTGATGCAAGTTCAACTGAAAGAACTTCGTCAGGCGAAGGTTTTAGTCGTGATGGTGCACCGTCCCACCAGCCTCCGAACAAGCGCCAGATGTTTCTAACTACAAACTCTGGCTCGTCATAGAGCGGACGAAGGTATGGCTTACCAAGGGTGGCTTCGGGTACGCGCACTGTATGGATGATGGTGTTCAATGTTTCGCCGGCATTCATCATGGTGACAACGTCGCGAACGAGGTTCTCTAATGCAGTTGCAATTTCATCAAGCACTCGCGCAATTCGTTCTTTGCCGGCGATTGGCAATCCGTGTGCGGGTAGCAATAGTTCAGGGCCCTTTGCGATCATGGCGCGCAATGCGGCAGCCCACTCAATTGGCCAACGCTGTACCTTTTGTGGGTTGCCAGCGTTCGGAAAGTTCCAAATCATGAAGTCGCCTGATGCGATCCACTTTTTCTGGGGGAACCAAGACCACAAGTGATCATCTGTCTCGCCGCGACCATGGTGAAACTCAACTTCGGTGTCACCAAATTTCATGGAGGCAAACTTGTCAACAATGTCGGTGGTGTCAAGAGTGTTGCGCGGAATGAAGTCTCTGAGTCGCGGCGCGCCGTCAGCGGGCCGTAGATCATTCATGATGCTGTTGACATCACCACGGATGCCGCCAAACTGGCGTGCATTGATAGCAACGTTCCAATCATTGGTATATCTGTAGCGATCAAAGCGTTGTTGCACATTTTTGTGACCAATCACGCGCGGTGCTTGATGTCCAAGTGCTGCAGCATTTGCTCCGAAGGCGACACTGCCACCAACGTGATCAACATGGCCGTGTGTGTAGACCAGAGCATTGAAAGGGTCCGATGACCATGATCGAATGGATTCAACTACTTGTTTCCCAGTGTTGACGTGGCTGGTGTCGAAACATACAAGTCCATCACCAGAATTCCAAGTGACCACATGGCTAAAGGATTCAACCATGGCGAGACCTTCGGCGATTTCTGAAAGTTGATTTGTGACTCGATTGACGGCGACATCTGCGATGCCAGAGTCAACAATGCGGGTACTAAGAGCTAGTAGGTCAGCCATGAC
>SHUR01000034.1 GCA_009694565.1 Ilumatobacteraceae bacterium
GTATGCGATGCCTTAATACCGTGCTTTTTATACTTCTGCCCCATAGACAAGCCCTTGGTGTTTGGTGGTATCACGAAAGAAGCCTGACCGCGACCTTTGAGTTCAGGATCAACTGCAGCAACAACGACGTGAATGTTTGCAATTCCACCGTTGGTGATCCATGCCTTTGTTCCGTTGATCACCCATTCGTCTGTTGCTTCGTCGTAGACGGCACGGGTGCGCAATGAAGAAACGTCAGAGCCTGCATCCGGTTCGGAAACGCAAAATGCACCAAGTTTTACATCGTCTGGTGTGCCGTAACACTGCGGCACCCATTCCATCATTTGTTCTGGGGTTCCATTTCCAGAAATTCCTGCAGCTGCAAGACTGGAACCCATGATGGCCATGCCGAGACCGGCGTCGCCCCAGAACATTTCTTCAATAGCAACTGGCATGGTGAGCGCAGTTGGGTCCGCCATTGCGCTCATAAGGAAATCGAGGCCGTACAAACCGTTCTTTGCGGCTTCTTGCACGATCGGCCATGGGAACTCTTCGCGCTCGTCCCATTCGTGCGCGTTCGGGCGCATTACGTCAACAGCGAACTGATGAATCCAGTCTTTGATCTGGAGTTGGTCTTCATTGAGGGAGAGGGAGAAATCAGCCATGGCTCTAACTTACCCGCGGGTAACACCCCTGCGTCAAATAATCAGGTGCGTTCTAAAACCCACTGCCAATGGTGCTCACCGGGGGCACACATCGTTTGCAGATACCTATTAAGGGGGCTACTTTGGCTTTTACAGAACAGAACAAGAGGCGGCTACATGCTCGCCTTTGTGAAGTCATTGGCACGGAGGAGGCTGACATTCTTATGGAGCAGCTACCGCCAATCACTTGGACAGAATTCGCAACCAAACGAGATCTTGACGAACTGCGCATCGCAACCAAACGAGACCTTGACGAATTGCGCATCGCAACCAAGCACGACATTGAGTTCAGCGCTATCGCTACTCGTTCTGAACTTGAACAAGTAATTACGAAAACGCGGAATGACCTAGAGAATTTGATTTTCCAAACGCGAACTGATTTAGAGAAGTCACTTATGGAAGTGCAACACTCCGTTGAGACCATGAAGTTTGAACTCACAGCCACCATGGAACGCGGGTTTCGCAATCAAAGTTGGAAAATGTTTACCGCGATCATGTCGTCACAACTTGTCACAGTTGGCCTTCTTGGGCTGATGATTAATTCGCTGCGGTAATAGTGGTGCGGGTGATGCTCCACACCGAGCCCACCGCGAGGACAATCAGAATGCCGCTCACCAAGAATTGCGAGCTGATTCCGACATGATCAAACAATGCGCCAGCCATTACTGGGCCAGCGACACGGCCAAAGGCAGCGGTGCTCTGTTGGTAACCAATTGCTTCACCGCGACGTTCCACTGGTGCAAGTTCTGCAACTAGCGCCCCACCCGATGGTCCCGATACGCCTTGACCAATTGACAACAAGAACAATGCGACGAACAGCATCGGCCATGTTGTGGTGACACCCAACAGCAATAATCCTGCGGCGACAAGCGACAAACCGATGCGAAGCAATTTTCGTGAACCCAGTCTTTCCGTAAGAGGCCCGATGAGCCCACCTTGAACTGCAACTAACGTGACACCAACGAACACAAACACAAGTGATGCAGATCCCTCGGTAAAGCCAAATTGTTTTAGACCCCAGATTGAAAAAGTTGCTTCAAACCCAGCGAAACCGAGCATTGAAAGAAACCCGACAAGGGCAAACCGCTTCAGTGCAGGTGACAATGCACTTCCCCGTTGACTTTTCTCGGTGATATGCGAAGTGTCGGGTTTTGTTTCTGGCAACCGAATCATTGCGGCAACTGCATTAATTGCGGCAATCGAACCAGCCAGATAAAACGGCACATGCGGGCCACCGAGTGCAGCAAGACCACCAAGCGCTGGCCCAACAACAAAGCCGACGCCAAATGCTGCGCCCAACATTCCCATTAGTCGCGCACGCTGTTCTGGTGGCGCAATGTCAGCGACTGCACCTTGTGCAACCGCAACGCTCGCACCTGATGCACCGTCAAGAATTCGACCAAGAAAGAGAACCCACAATGCACCAGCCGCGCCAGTGACAAAACTGCCCACCGCCGTACCAATAAGAGAAAAAACAATGACTGGCTTGCGGCCAACCTTGTCTGAGATGCGTCCAAGAATTGGCGCAAACACCATTTGCGCAATAGAGAACGACGCAAACATAAGGCCCACTTGCAAGCCATTTGCGCCAAATCGTTCTGCGTAACGGCCCAAGATGGGCACAACAATGCCGAACCCTACGAGGTCGAGTGCAACGGTGGTCCAAATTATCCAGTAGCCCGCCGGCATGGGCGTGCGTTGTTTCTTAGCCACGTCGGATGCGGGTCCCGTCTTTCGATGTCTCGACAACATAGCCGAGTGACTGCAGTTCATCGCGCAAGGCGTCAGCAGCTACAAAGTCTTTTGCGGTACGCGCAGCATCGAGTGCTTCGCCCTTTGCAACTATGTCTGCATCGATATCATCACCTAGTGAGAGTTCAAGACCAAGGGCGCCGAGTATTTCAATGACTGCTGCACGCACTGATGACACAGTGTTGACATCACCAGCATCCATGGCAGAGTTAGCACGACGTACAGAATCAAACACCAGCGCCATCACTGTTGTTGTATCAAGATCATTATTCATCGCTGTGGTGAACTGATTCATAACTGTTGGGTCAGGTGATCCGTTGCTGTGTGCCGCGGTACGTGCGGCGAATGAATCAAGGCCTGCGAGCGCAGAAACACACGCATCGATGTTTTCTTCGCCGACACGTGTTGGTGAGCGATAGTGCGTTTGCAACAACAACAAGCGATAGGCGCGAGGGTCATACTTTTCAAGCAAGTCAATGAGATTCAGCACATTGCCAAGACTCTTTGACATCTTCTCGCCCTCAATGTCAACAACAAATCCGTTGTGCATCCAATGATTTGCAAATGTCTTACCCAATGCAACAGCTTGTGCTCGTTCATTTTCGTGATGCGGGAAGCGCAGGTCTGCACCACCGCAATGAAGGTCGAAACCTTCACCCAGAAGATCAAGACTCATGACAACACATTCACTGTGCCAACCCGGGCGACCATCTCCCCATGGTGACGACCATGACGGCTCGCTTGGTTTTGAAAACTTCCATAATGCAAAGTCTGATGGATGACGCTTGTTGGTGGCACCGAACACTTCACGATCACCGCCACCGCTGAGCATGTCATCAAGACTTTGATGTGCAAGTAAGCCATAGTCAGGAACACTTGCGATGCTGAGATATACACCGTCGTCAGTGACGTAGGCCTTATCTGCAGTGACCAATGTGTTGATCATGTCGATCATGCTCTGTACATAATCAGTGGCATGCGGAACATCAGTCGGGCGAATAACGCCAAGCTTGCCCATTGCTTCAAACCACACGGATTCGCACTTCTGAGTGATGTCGCTCCACATGCGACCTTCTGTATTGGCGCGCTCGATGATCTTGTCGTCGATATCGGTGATGTTGGAAACAAGACGTACCGACAAGCCAGTCCATGTGAGGTAACGACGCAGGATGTCATAGACCAATGTGGCGCGGCCGTGACCCAAGTGGGGCGGCCCATAGACCGTAGGGCCACATAAATAGATGCTGACCGACCCCGGCTGGCGCAGAGCCAGAGGTTTCACGCGTTGCGTGGCGGTGTCGTAGAGGTTCAGCACTCTGACAAGCCTACGATTTAACTCCTATGTCTGGTGTCCCTGAGAAGCCCTCCCTCGAAAATGTTGAGCCACAGTGGATTGACGCGTGGGACCAGAACGGCACGTATTCCTTTGATAGGTCAGCTACCCGTGACAATGTCTTTTCCATTGACACTCCACCGCCGACTGTCAGCGGTTCCTTGCATATGGGTCATGTTTTTTCCTATACCCATACCGACACCGTGGCTCGCTTCTGGCGAATGCGCGGCAAGAGCGTGTTTTATCCGATGGGCTGGGACGATAACGGACTGCCCACAGAGCGACGCGTGCAGAATTACTACGGCGTGTCATGTGATGCGTCGGTTGCGTATATCTCCAACTTTGAGCCACCGTTTCGCGGTGACCCACCAAAAAATCATCGCGCAGTTCCCATTTCACGTCCGAACTTCATTGAGTTGTGCGAAGAGCTGACTGCAGAAGACGAAAAGATTTTTGAAGATTTGTTCCGTCGTCTCGGGCTATCAGTTGACTGGTCATTGTTGTACACCACTATTGAAGACCGCTCACGTCGTGCAAGCCAACGCGCTTTCTTGCGCAACCTTGCTCGTGGCGAGGCATACACACAAGAAGCGCCGACATTGTGGGATATTGATTTTCGTACCGCAGTTGCACAAGCAGAATTGGAAGATCGTGATCGTCCTGGTGCGTATCACACCATTGCGTTTCACAAGTCAGATGGTTCCGGCGATGTTCTGATTGATACAACACGGCCGGAACTACTGCCTGCGTGTGTTGCATTGATTGCACACCCTGATGACACGCGCTATCAGCCGCTATTCGGAAAAACAGTCCGCACACCGTTGTTCAATGTTGAAGTACCGGTGTTTGCACATCCCCTTGCACAGATCGATAAGGGAACAGGCATTGCAATGTGCTGTACATTCGGCGACCTTACCGATGTCACTTGGTGGCGAGAGTTGCAATTATCAATGCGTGCAATCATTTCTCGCGATGGACGCATAGTCGGTGAAGCACCAAGCGGTCTGACAGACCCTGCTGGTCTTGCCCACTATGCATCACTTGTAGGAAAGTCTGCCAAGCAAGCACAAACTGCAATCGCTGAAATGCTCACTACGTCGGGCGAAATGATTGGCGCATCTCGGGCAATTACACACCCCGTGAAGTTTTACGAAAAGGGCGATCGCCCACTTGAAATTGTCACCAGCCGCCAGTGGTATATCCGCAACGGTGGACGTGATGCAGCACTTCGTGATGAACTACTCGCACGTGGTGCTGGGCTGAATTGGTTGCCTGATCACATGCGTCATCGTTATTCAAACTGGGTTGAAGGCCTCAACGGTGACTGGCTTGTTAGTCGTCAACGTTGGTTCGGTGTACCAGTCCCTGTGTGGTATCCACTTGATGCACATGGTGAGACACTCCATGATTCTCCGCTTGTTCCCGACGAATCGCTTTTGCCTATTGATCCGAGCACGGATGCGCCTGCTGGATACACAGAGGCTCAGCGCGGGCAACCTGGTGGCTTTATAGGCGACCCCGACGTCATGGATACCTGGGCAACTTCCTCTCTCACTCCGCAAATTGCTGGCAGATGGAAGGACGACAATGATTTGTTTGAGCGTGTATTCCCGTTTGATGTGCGACCGCAAGGCCATGACATCATTCGTACGTGGCTGTTCTCCACTATGGTTCGATCGCACTTCGAACATGATGTTGCCCCATGGTCGCATGTCGCGTTGTCAGGTTGGATTCTCGACCCAGACCGCAAGAAAATGTCGAAATCAAAAGGCAATGTTGTAACACCTGCTGATTTGTTTGATTCATACGGCAGTGACGCTGTGCGTTACTGGGCTGTTGGTGCTCGCCCAGGCGTTGACACCGCCTTCAGTGAAGACCAGATGAAGGTTGGCCGTAAGTTGGCCACCAAACTGCTGAACGCGTCAAAGTTTGTTCTTGGTATTGGTGAAGTGGCCGATGACGTTATTCCAACCGAGGCAATTGACGTTGCAATGTTGCACCGCCTCGCTCGAGTTGTTGACGAGGCAACTGCAGCATTTGAGGCGTTTGATTACGCACGCGTTCTCGAGCGCACTGAAGAATTCTTCTGGTGGTTCTGCGATGACTACGTCGAGCTCGTTAAGACTCGCGGATACCTCAGCCACACTGAAGAAGGGGCCATGTCGGCGCGCGCTGCATTGCGCCGTGCTCTTTCCTCCTTGCAACGCCTGTTAGCTCCGCTTCTCCCCTTTGTCACTGAAGAAGTGTGGAGTTGGTGGCAAACAGGTTCAGTGCACCAAGCACAATGGCCAACAACTTCCGAACTCACGCGAGGACTTGTCAGTGGACCGAATGAGGAGTTCCTCGATGCCGTTTGTGGCGCCATCAGTGTCATCCGTCGTGCAAAAACTGAAGCCAAAGTAAGCCAGCGAGCTGTCGTCACCGAGGCGTCGTTTGTCACAAGTATCAATGCCGCGTCTGCCATCACTGCCGGCTGGGCCGACATTGCTGATGCAGGTTCAGTGGAAAAGTGGAGTATCTCGAGTGCAGACACGAACGAGATCACGGTGAACGTGACAATCGCGCCCAATATTCATTAGACCGCGCCGCAACGACTGTGGGCGGCCCCCTTGCGCAACTACGGTGTAAGGGTCATGTCAGATGAAATTGCTTCCCCCCACCACTCTGGCAAACACCGAGTTTTTCTCCTTGCCAACATCACGCTTGCGGTGCTGACAATTCTTTCTGGCACCGGCCTTTTGTACGCAAACTGGAAACTCAACAATCGCAAAGTTGTCACCATCGATACGGTTGACCCGAATGGCAACGGACTTGATCTGCCAATCGGTGATTTGCGAGCCAAAAACTTTTTAATCACTGGCTCTGACAACAACGCGTGCATTGCCAAAGATTCGCCCTATGCGGGCGGTTTCGGAAAGCGCAGTACATACGGTGAACGCAGCGACTCCATCATGGTGATTCGCGTTAACCCCATTGACAACCAAGCAGCAGTGTTGTCCTTTCCGCGCGACATGTGGGTAACACAAGCCGGTTCTACTCGCCGTGGGCGCATCAACACTAATTTCGACAAGAAGAATCCAAATCGCCTGATACGCACGATTAAGGAGAACTTCGGTATTTCAATAGACCACTACGTCAATATTGACTTCTGCGCATTTAAAGAAGTCATTGATGCCGTTGGTGGAGTCAGGGTTCCATTTGTAAACAAGGCCCGAGACAAACGAACAGGATTCAAAGTTTTGAAAGCTGATGTTTGTTACACGTTTGAAGGTGACCACGCGCTCGCCTATATGCGTTCACGTCATTACCAATGGTACGATTCGACTCTTCAGAAATGGCGCACTGATCCATCATCTGACTGGGGTCGCATTGCCCGCCAACAAGACTTCATGCGGCGTCTTGTGAAGAAAGCTCTCGACAAAGCAGGTACTAATCCACGTGTTGCAACTGGAATTCTGAATGCTGCATTGAAGAACGTGATCACCGATGACCGCCTCAATGCTCTGACTGTTCTGCAATTGGGTCAGGCTATGAAAAACTTTGATGCAAACACCATGGGAAGTTACACCATGCCAGGAATTGGGCAACTGATTGATAAGGCGTCAGTTATCGTGCCTGATTTCGATAGTGATCAGTCAAAGAAGATTCTCTTGGTGTTTCAAGGCAAAGCGAGTTTGTCCACCACACTGAAGAAGACTTCGTTTTCTACCCCTTCTGCAGAATTCACGGAACTCGCCGCAGTACTAGCAACTACCTCAGTAATGCAACTAGCGATTTCTAAGCCTGCAGCGGCCACAACCACCAGCACTACGACAACAGTTCCCGCAGTGGTAATTCAACAAGAAACTAAAGGAATTGTTCCAGCGAATGACTCCAACTGTCAGTTCTAATTATTCAAGAACACGGGCAAGAACTTCAGGTATTTCACTCGGTCCATGCACCAGTGCAATGCGCGCACCAATTCGATGTGCAAAGGCTTGCGCTTCGTCATGATCTTCTGCTGGTGCAATCACAACCACTTCATCCATGCTCATCGCTACAGCCTCGGCATCGCCATCAACCGTGGCACGACAATCTGAGAGAAGTATCGCTACGCGTCGGCCCGCACGAGAGCGCGATAGTTGTTGCTGAGCCACAAGGAGGGCACCAGCCAAGTCAGTTGTGCCATATCCTCGAAGGGTGAGAACATCATTAATGACTCGCTCGCTCGATTTTGGAACATTTTGAGATTTTGTCACGACTACATCTTTGCCAAATGCAATGACGCTGTAATCGTCTGGGCTTCGACTCGCGATGGCTGCTGTCGCAACAGCAGAGGTTGCCAACGGTTTACCACCCATTGATCCACTGCGATCAAGGAGCAAACAAAACGCAGTTCCGGGTTTGCGCCACCCACGGATTCGTAGACGTTCCGGATCAAGTGCAATGCCGTTGCGGGCTTCACTGATGGCATCAAGGCTTGCGTCAATATCAATATCGCCCGCATCAGGCCGATAGGCCTGTTCTTCCATCTTTCCAACACCATGCGGGCGAGTACGACCGCGATTTCCGATATCAAGCATCAGGCGCCCCGCAAGTTGTTGAGCAAGGGCACGTAACGCAGGGTCCGTTGCACCCGTGAGATCAGCAAGCATGCCCAACATTTCATCGGGACTGTTTTGCATTGCTTCATCAACAGCAACTTCGTCTAGTTCACCAACTTCCGGCGAGATGTTTTCGAAATTTTCATGACGAGAAAGGTCTCGACGCGATGTGGTTCGCTTTCCCGCTTCGGCGACGGCTTGATCGGCTTCGTCACCTTCTTTCGTTAGCGGGAGGTCATGTCCGCCCCTATCGGGGCCGTCACTTTTCCCCCGTTGGCCTCCCCTTCGATTCGGCCAAAAACGTCTTGCCAGATTTCAATGACGATTTCTTCAGCGGTTCGTACACTGCCCTCGCGCACACGCACGCGTCCAGACAATGCAACTAACGCAGAATCAACTCCGACACTGGGGTTGTCGATATTTGTTTCACGAAGTTCAGCAAGTGATACTGCAACTTTTGCAAAGTCAACTGCACCACGAACAGATGAGCCAACTCGCAAGTCAGGGTGCGACCGCGTACGCCGTGCGACAGTAACGGCTTTTTCTAGCCATGCGTCAGATACACCGGAGCCTCCTGTATTACGACGAACAATTGCTATTTCATCTGCTGCAGACTGATATGACATTGACACACGACATACACGGTCATAGACCGCACTAGAAATACGCGCAGTACCAACTGCGTCAAACGGGTTCATTGCAGCCACCATGCGGAAACCGTGTGTTGCCGCTACGCGACCAAGCCGAGGAACATTTAGTTCACCTTCGCTCATGACCGTGATTAGCACATTAAGAGTTTCTTCGGGAATGCGGTTAATTTCTTCGATATACAGAAGTGATCCGTCACGCATGGCACTGACTAATGCGCCATCAACGAAAATGCTTGGGTCGTAGCCATCGTTCAATACTCGCGCTGGGTCAAAGTGACCAACGAGACGTGCAGGAGTTAGCTCCGCATTGCCTTCCACGAATTCAAATCCGATACCAAGGCCTTGAGCCACAGCGCGCAACAACGTTGACTTTCCCGTGCCCGGCGGACCTTCCAGCAAAACGTGCCGGTCGGCTGCAAGAGCAGCGAGCACCAGCTCTACCTCTCGAGTTCGTCCGATGACTTGAGTGGAAAGCGCCGTGCGCAATGACGACTTAGTCATTGACTATGACGCCACGAATGTTTTCACCATCACGCATGGCGCGGTACCCCTCGTTGATTTCATCAAGCGTGTAACGCTTTGTGATGAGCTCATCAAGTTTGAGGTCGCCAACACGATACATGTCGAGCAATTTAGGAATATCAGCTCGCGGATTCAGACTGCCAAAGATGGTGCCCTTCACTTCTTTGTTCCACATTGCAAGTTGGAACAAGTTGATATCTGCACTGGTTTCGACCATAGGTGAAATTGCAGTCACAACACATGTGCCGCCCTTGCCCACCATCGTCATTGCTTCGCCCATCATGTCGCCATGAAGTACACCAGGCGTCATGATGACCCGATCAGCCATTTCGCCCCATGTCAATTCCATGAGATGAGGAATTGCTTCGGTCATTGACGCATACGTGTGCGTTGCACCGAACTCCATAGCCTTTTCACGCTTGAACTCAACAGGGTCAATAGCAATGATTCGCTTTGCGCCAGCCATACGAGCACCTTGTACAGCGTTGATTCCGATACCACCGATTCCAACAACTACGACAGTGTCGCCAGGTTGAGTATCTGCACGGTTTGTAGCAGAGCCCCAGCCAGTTGCAACGCCGCATGACACGAGCGCTACACAATCAAGTGGCAAATCTTTTTCAACTTTGATGAGCGATGCTTCAGCAACAGTGGCGAACTCAGAAAATGTTCCAAGTTTTGCCATCAGTTTGACTGAGCGGCCATCTTTTACATGGTGGCGGTGTGTGCCATCAGTGATCATGCCGCCAGTCAACGTACCTGCACCCAAGTTGCAGAGGTTTTGACGACCAGTTGAGCAGTACCGACAACGACCACATGATGGAACGAAACTTGCTGAGACGTGGTCACCGATCTGCAAGGTGGTGACACCTGGCCCCAGTTTCACAACAACGCCAGCACCCTCGTGCCCACCAATAAATGGAAAGAAGTCATCGACACCCATCATGGCCAACAGTTCCTTAGGGGGAACCATGTCGCCAGTAACGAAGTGCTCGTCTGAGTGGCACATGCCAGCCACTTTCCAATTCACCAATACTTCATTGGCTTTGGGATCATCGACTTCAATTTCTTCAACCACCCATGGCTGATCAATCCCATACAAAACTGCTGCGCGTGACTTCATTGTTGTTTCCCCCTGGAATTGTGGACCATTTCTGGATGTTGTGTTTTAGTAGATCAAAACTCCGCGGATGTTCTTGCCATCACGCATGTCTTGGTATCCCTCGTTGATGTCTTCAAGCGTGTAGGTCTTTGTAACAAGACCATCAAGATCAAGTTGACCTTCGCGGTACAAGCCAAGAAGTTTCGGAATGTCTGCACGTGGGTTACCTGAACCGAACAACGAACCAACAAGTTGCTTTTCCATCAATGTGAGGTCAAGAAGGCTCATGTTTGCGCCGCCCATTTCAAATGCAGGGTGAATGTTGGTAACAACAACACGGCCGCGCTTTGCAGCAAGTGCCATCGCTTCGCCAATCATTTGTCCGTTGCCGACGCCCATTGTCATGATGACTTTGTTCGCCATGGTTCCCCATGTGAGGTCTTGCAACAATGGCAATGCTTCGGCCATTGATGTCGCCGTATGAGTTGCACCGAATTCCATCGCTTTTTCACGCTTGAACTCAACTGGGTCGATTGCAACAATGCGCTTTGCACCCGCAAGGCGAGCACCTTGAATTGCATTTGCACCGATACCACCAACACCAACAACGACGACTGTGTCGCCAGGTGCAACGTCAGCTGCATACACAGCAGATCCCCAGCCCGTGACAACACCGCAACCAAGCAGACATGCCTTCTCTAACGGAACATCTTTTTCGATTTTGATACACGATGCTTCGTTCACAACTGTGTGCTTGGCAAACGTACCGAGCATGCACATGAGTGTGAGGTCTTTGCCACCAGCGTGATGGCGTGATGTGCCGTCAGTTACTTGCATACCAAGTCCCATGAGCGCACCAAGGTCGCACAAGTTCTGGTGACCAGTTGAACAGCTTGGGCAACGACCACACGACGGGATGAACCCGAACACCACATGGTCACCGACTTCAAGCCAGCTGACACCTTCGCCAACAGCTTCCACAACTCCGGCTCCTTCGTGGCCCCCAATGATAGGCAGTGCGAATGGCAGGTCGCCTGTGGTGAGATGTTCGTCTGAGTGGCACATGCCTGAAGCGGCAATCTTGACCAAGACTTCGCCAGCCTTCGGGGCATCGAGTTCAATTTCTTCAACACTCCACGGAGCGTTTACTTCCCACAGAATTGCAGCGGTTGTCTTCATGGAAGCCCCCTTGTTTGACTGCCAGGTACTTGGCAGGTTCTACTCTGACATTACTCATTTACACCACATATTCTCTAGTGGGCTTCACGGAAGGTACAGTCGTAGGTATGGATAAGGACATTGCCCCACAACCAGTACCCGAGCAAGCCTCAGCCAGCGTGGAAAGCCCCATCGTCGAGGAACTTCTCGTCGAGGAGATTTCCATCGACGGCATGTGCGGCGTGTACTAACCACCTCGCCACATCATGACAGTCACGCTTGAGTCCGCATGCGAGTTGCACCCTCAAGTCGCGATCCGGCCTGAACCGTTTGGTGCGCTCGCCTATCACTACGGCAACCGTCGTTTAGTTTTTCTTCGTCATCCAGACATTGTGCGTGTTGTCAAGACGATGGGCGAACACCCAACCTTGCGCGACACGTTCGTTGCAGAAGGCGTCGCCGAATCACGGTGGCCTTCATTTATTGAAGCCCTCTCTTCCCTCACCACATCGGAGATAATTCGTGTCCTCTCATAGCCTTGGCCAACAAATGAAGCGGGGGCTTGATGCTCCTATCTGTCTCACATGGGAACTCACGTACGCGTGCAACTTGGCGTGCGTGCATTGTTTGTCCAGCAGCGGACAACGCGACGACCGTGAATTGTCGACTGAACAAGCGAAAGCCATTCTTGATGAACTCGCAGCGTTGCAAGTGTTTTACATCAACATCGGTGGTGGCGAACCAATGATTCGTCGTGACTTCTTTGAAATTGTTGAACATTCGATTGCTAACAACATTGGCGTCAAATTCTCTACGAATGGCGCGTTCATTGACAAGAAAAATGCGGAGCGTCTTACCGCAATGGATTATCTCGATATTCAAATCAGTCTTGATGGCACGGACGCCATTACAAACGACGCAGTACGTGGTGAAGGTTCATTTGACACCGCCATTCGCGCGATGGACAATTTAAAGGCTGCCGGTTTCGGTCAATTCAAAATCTCAGTAGTCGTTACGCGCCACAACGTAGACCAACTTGATGAATTCAAAGCTCTTGCTGATTCATACGGTGCACAATTGCGTATTACGCGTTTGCGTCCAGCTGGGCGAGGTGCAGATACATGGGACGAACTTCACCCCACCAATGCTCAACAACGCCAGATCTACAACTGGTTACTCGCACACGGAGAAAACGTCCTAACAGGCGATTCTTTTTTCCACCTCAACGCATTTGGTGAGTCGCTGCCAGGTTTGAACTTGTGCGGTGCTGGCAGAGTGGTATGCCTCATCGACCCAATCGGCGATGTCTACGCGTGCCCATTTGTTATTCATGACACCTTCAAAGCAGGCAATGTTCTTGAAGACGGTGGTTTTACCCACGTATGGCGCGAATCAGACCTCTTCACAGAATTGCGTGAGCCACAAAGTGCCGGCGCATGTGCGTCCTGTGGCGCCTTCGATGCCTGCCAAGGTGGTTGCATGGCCGCCAAGTTCTTTACTGGACTTCCCCTAGATGGCCCAGACCCCGAATGTGTAACAGGCCATGGCGAAGTGCTGTTGCCGTCCGTTCCTGTCTCGCTTGTCCCTCGCCCATCAATGGACCATTCAAAGCCAGCACGAACCCTGATAAAGAGTAAAGTTTCTACGTGAATTCTTTTGTTGCAGTAATTGCGATCATTATCGCGTATTTCTGCGGCACCTTGCCCGTAGCAATTCTTATTGCTAAATCAAAAGGCATCGACATCACCACTATTGGTTCGGGAAATCCCGGAGCCAGCAACGTTGCTAGAGCACTCGGCACTAAATACGGCGTTCTCGTCTTTGTTGGTGATGCCCTCAAAGGTGCACTTCCTGTACTTGCCGTGTTGTCGCATCGCCCAATTGCCTATGTATGCGCTACCGCAGCAGTTTTTGGCCATGTATTTCCCGTCACTCGAAAATTCAAAGGCGGCAAAGGTGTTGCAACCGGGGCAGGTAGTTTGTTGCCGCTTCACCCCTTTTTGCTGATTGGTTCAGCTCTGGTTTGGTTGCTCGTGACGAAGCTAACGAAGAAGGCATCTATTGCCTCGATCGTGATTGTGCCAATGTTGATTACAGCATTCGTAATGAGCGGAACACCTACGTGGGAAGTGCTATCGCTCGTCGTTATTGGTGCGCTCGTTGAAATTCGCCATGCGTCGAATATCAAGCGTCTTTTATCTGGTACCGAGCCCCCCGTGACAGGCTCAACCGTCTAACCTCCACTCGTGTTCTCTTTTCTCGATTCATTTTTTAATTGGCTTGAGCATTATTCAGGATCACCATGGTTTTATCTAGCAATTTTTTCCATAGCACTGCTTGATTCTGTCCTTCCAGTCGTTCCCAGTGAATCATTAGTCATTATTGGTGGAGTTAGCGCCGGGCTACATCAACTTCACTGGTCGTTAGTCATCATCGCAGCTGCCGCTGGCGCCTTTGCGGGGGACAACATCAGCTATCAAATTGGACATCGATTCTCAGCTTCATTGCGAAAGAGATACGAACAGAGCACCAAAGGACAGCGACGACTGAATTGGGCACGCGACCAAATTCAGTTACGCGGCGGCGAACTACTGATCACTGCGCGTTTTATTCCTGGTGGGCGCACACTTCTCACTCTCAGTTGCGGTATCACTAATCAAGACCGCCAGTGGTTCATGAAATGGATTGCTGTCGCTACCCCAATCTGGGCAATGTACGGAACTCTTCTTGGCTTTATTGGTGGTCGCTCGTTTGAAGACAACCATACAAAGGCATTTCTAGTCGCCTTTTCAATTGCAATTGGAGCAACCATAACCTTGGAAATAGTTCGCCATTTGCGTCACCGTTTTGGTCCAACACCAACTCCCTTAGATAAATAGCATGACGACAACAAATCCAAACTCAAAGATTTTATTGTTGCCCATTGGTGCATGGGAACAACACGGACCACATTTGCCCTTTGATACCGACACCATCATTATTGATTCGGTTGTTACACGTGCACTGCGTGACACGCAGATTAATGCGGATGCTTTTGCTATTGCGCCGACTATTGCAATTTCGGCAAGTGATGAACATGCTGGATTTCCCGGCACGCTCAGTACAGGAACCGAGCCATTGGTGCAGTCAGTCGTTGCAATCTGTCGGTCAGCCTCATGGTC
>SHUR01000035.1 GCA_009694565.1 Ilumatobacteraceae bacterium
ATGTTGCTGATGGACAATGGCCCAGATGGCTTGCCAGACCGATCAACAGAACGCCGTGTGCCGTTACACAAAGGTTCCCGATTTCTTGTTGACACTCAGCGGTTGTGGCACGTTGTTGTTCACAATCATGACTTCCCGCGTTATGCGTTGATTACAAGTCTTGAGAGCGGAACTGCGCTCGACACGTTTGTTGCTGCCGAAAGGGCGTAGTTGCTACAGCGCTGATTCGATGGCCGAAATTACTTCGGGCGCATCAGGTGCTGTCTTTGGGTGAAAGCGTGCAACAACTGCACCATCACGGTTGACAAGAAACTTTTCGAAGTTCCAGCGGATGTCACCATCAACACCTTCCGCGTCTGCAACAGGTGTAAGTGCTGAGTACAAGGCGTGACGTGCATCGCCGTTGACATCAATTTTTTCTGTCAATGGGAAAGTGACTCCGTATGTGGTGCTGCAGAAACTTGCAATTTCTTCTGATGTTCCTGGCTCTTGTCCCATGAACTGATTGCACGGAACACCGACGACTGTGAAACCTTGTGCTGCGTACTGCTTCTGAAGCGCTTCGAGCTGTTCGTATTGCGGAGTGAGTCCGCACTTGCTTGCCACGTTGACAACCAATGTGACTTTGCCGGCAGCGTTTGCCAATGCATTGGGCTGGCCGTCGAGGGTGGAGATAGATGTTGCGTAAATGCTCATAGCCATAGTCAACCAACGCTTCTGCGCTGAGATTCCCTATTTGGCCAATTAATTGCGATGTGCTGCGGCCAGTTCGGCCACTTCTTGCATGATTCGTGCAATGTCGAAGTCTTTTGGTGTGTACACAGCGGCGACTCCATGGCTGGTGAGCCACGCCCGATCTTCCTCAGGAATGATGCCGCCGACAATGACCGGTGCTTCACAGCCTTCAGCACGAAGACGAGCAACAACATCAGGCACCAGCTTCATATGTGAGCCAGACAAGATTGAAAGGCCCACAACATCGGGATCTTCGTCACGGGCGCTTGCAGCAATTTGTGCGGGCGTCATGCGAATTCCGCTGTAGACAACTTCCATACCGGCATCGCGAGCTGCCACAGCAATTTGTTCTGCTCCGCTTGAATGACCGTCGAGTCCTGGCTTTGCGACAAGGAAACGTGGTGGGCCACCAGGAATGGTGCGAACGTATTCGGCAACTGCAGCGAGTGCATTGGTGCGTCGACCAACTGCTGCTGCAACACCAGTTGGCGCGCGGAATTCGCCAAAGACATCACGGAGAACTTGTGACCACTCGCCGGTTGTGCCACCAGCAATTGCTAATTCAATTGATGCTTCCATGATGTTCTCATCAGTTTCAGCAGCAACACGTAGGTGTGCAAGCGCAGCTTCAACGCGTGCATTGTCGCGCGAAGTGCGCCATGCGTTGACATCGGCAATCATTTCGGCTTCCACGGCTGGGTTAACCACCATAATGTTGTCTGTGCCACCCAATGGGCTTTTGGCAGATTCAACATATGAGTTCACACCAACGACAGTCTGGTCACCATTTTCAATTCGACGTGTACGAGCAGCCATAGAACGAACAAGTCGTCCCTTGAGTTCGTCGACCGCATTGAATGCGCCACCGAGTGACAGAACATCTTGCAGTTCATCCCACGCGGCATCACTCAATTCTTTTGTACGTCCTTCAATGACTATTGAACCGTCAAAAATGTCATCGTATTCAAGAAGGTCAGATTCAAAAGCAAGAACTTGCTGCATGCGAAGTGACCACTGCTGATCCCACGGACGTGGCAAACCGAGCGCTTCGTTCCACGCAGGCAACTGCACACTGCGTGCACGTGCATTCTTTGAAAGCGTCACAGCAAGCATTTCTAATACGATTCGCTGCACGTTGTTTTCAGGCTGTGCCTCTGTGAGACCAAGTGAGTTCACTTGAACGCCATAACGGAAGCGGCGCGCCTTTGCATCTTCAACGCCATAGCGCTCACGACCTATGCGATCCCACAACTCTGTGAAAGCTCGCACTTTGCACACTTCTTCAATAAAACGAATTCCAGCATTAACGAAGAATGAGATAGAACCAAAGACTTGGTCAAATTGCGCTTCATCAACTTGTCCGCTTGCACGTACTGCATCAAGAATGTCAATCGCGTTTGCAAGTGAATATGCAATTTCTTGCACCGGTGTAGCACCAACTTCTTGCAAGTGGTATGAGCAGACGTTCATCGGGTTCCACTTTGGCGCGTTATGAGCACACCATGCAACCATGTCAACAATCAGCCGCTTTGAAGGAGCCGGCGGGAAAATAAATGTGCCACGTGACAAGTACTCCTTTACAATGTCGTTCTGCGTTGTTCCGCGAAGCTCAGTATCGGTGACGCCTTGTTCACGCGCGTTTGCAACGTACAATGCAAGCATCCATGCAGCTGGTGCATTGATGGTCATTGACGTGTTCATTTTTGCTGGTGGAATGGAATGAAGAAGTGTGCGCATGTGTCCGAGGTGCGCGATTGGGACGCCAACTTTTCCCACTTCGCCATTTGCGAGAATATGGTCTGGGTCATACCCAGTTTGTGTAGGAAGATCGAATGCAATGGACAGCCCTGTCTGGCCTTTGGCCAAGTTGGTGCGGTACAACTCATTCGATGCCGCAGCGGTGGAATGCCCGGAATAGGTTCGCATCAACCATGGGTCGTCGCGACGGGGAGTATTGGCGTCAGTCACGTCTCAAGTATGGCGATGTATTCGTCAATTCTCTACGAAAAGGTGCTAGGGCTGAATGGCTGCGGCCAAAAGTGCGAGGTAATCGGCCCGAGCCACGGACATACAGCCAAGTGAGGCCAGATGGTCGGTGTTCCACTGGGTGTCGAGCAGTTTCATTCCGTCAAGGTTCATGAGGTCAACGAGGTGCATCAGTGCCACCTTGGATGCGTCTGTCTCGCGGTGGAACATAGATTCACCAGCGAAGAGTCCGTTGATACGAATGCCGTATAGACCACCCACCAGTTCGCCCTTTTTGTTCCACACTTCAACACTGTGAGCATGACCCATTTGGTGCAGGGTCGTGTACGCATCAATGAATTCCTGGTTGATCCAGTTGCCATCAGTTCGTGCTGTCGCGCACTCCTGCATCACACGTACGAATGCAACATTGACAGTGCAGACAAATTGTTGAGCACTGCTGCGCAATGAGCGCGTGATGCGAAAGCCATCGAGCGGAATGACGCCACGTTCAAGTGGAGACCACCAACCGAGTGTTCTGCTTTTCTTATCGACGTACATTGGAAACATTCCATGCGCGTAAGCGAAGAGAATTGTGTCTGGTTCTAAGTCGGCACCAATTGCCACAACTTCGTCGTATGGCCATTCAGATTGTGGCAAGAAATACCACCGACATTCGGTAGGTGGCTGCATCAGTTGCTACAAACCTGATTAGTAGGTATAAAAACCTTCACCACTCTTACGTCCCAATTTTCCTGCTGCAACTAGGCGGCGAAGTGTAGGAACAGCTGCGTAGTTCGGATCGGCGAATTCTGCGTAGAGCGCTTCAAGGATTGACAACGATGTATCAAGACCAACAAGGTCAAGCAGCGCGAATGGACCCATTGGGAAATTGCAACCACCTTTCATTGCTGTATCAATGTCTTCCATTGATGCTGTGCCTGTTTCCCAAATGCGAATTGCATTGTTGAGGTATGGGAACAGCAATGCGTTCACAATGAAGCCGGCGCGATCTTTTACTTGAACGCCACTTTTTCCGCATTTGGCAGTGAATGCATTTGCAGCCGCAATGGTGTCATCTGATGCGGTGATTGGGCGAACAACTTCAACCAACGGCATTGCAGTTGCAGGGTTGAAGAAGTGAATTCCACACACTTTGTCTGGGCGACCAGTGGCCATTGCCATTTCAACAACAGGCAATGTGCTCGTGTTCGTTGCAAGAATTGCACTTGGCTTCACAGCCTTATCAAGTTCAATGAACAAAGCCTTCTTCACTGCAAGATCTTCAACAACTGATTCGATAACTAGATCGCAATCAGCAAGGTCAGCAATTTTGTCTGTTGCAGACAAACGACCAAGAATTGCTGCTTTGTCTTCCGCAGTAATTTTCTCGCGTGAGACTTGCTTCTCAAGTCCCTTCTCGATGGACGTAATCATGGCTTGCGCACTTGCAGCACTGCGTGAACGCACAATGACGGTGTACCCAGCTTTTGCAGCTACTTCGGCAAGGCCTGAGCCCATGATTCCGGAGCCACAGATTCCAACTTTTGAGATATTCGTTTCAGACATGGCAGACACGGTAACAACCGCACCCCAGAATTGAGTAATTGCGGGCTACGACACCCTGTTTACCTATTTCTCTGTGATGACGAGGGTGGTGATTTGGACTGGTGTGCTTGGTGTGCCGCCGAGGTCACCCTCACCGGAGTTCATCGCCAAGATGGCCTTAGCGACATCGAGGCCCTTGGTGATTTTGCCAAAGGTGACATAGGTGCCTTGGTTGTCGAGAACTGATGCCTTCGGACCAGTGACGAAGAAGAACTGTCCACCGCCAGAGTCGGCGCCCGAACTACGCGCCATGACAAGGTCGCCTTCTGTGTACGTAAAGCCAGTGCCTTCATCTTTGATTGTGTACCCAGGACCATCAGTGTTGTTGGAACCGCCGCCCTGAATGATGTCAAGGTTTGTGTCAGTACGGAAGATGAATGACGTGTTGTAGTAGCCGTAACGAGACAACGTGACGAAGTTATTCACTGTTGATGGGGTCTTTTTGGTATCAAGCGCAACCTCGATGACTCCTTCTGATGTATTGAAAGTGGCTGTGTATGACTTCGCGGGGTTAATACACATAGTCGGTGCTTGTTCGAAAATGGTGACGCGTGCTTCTGTGCCATCGGTCTTCGGGCATGGAGTCTTGCCAGTGATTTGGAGGCCAGGAAGAGTTGCGGTCGGTTCAGGCGTCGTGTCTAAGACATCATCAATTACTGTGCCAGATGACGAATCATTAATGACATAGTTCGACACTATGAAGAGCGCCGCGATGATGGCCGGAATTCCGATGCCAAGCAGGAGCCCGCGCTTGCGGACCTTGTTCATTTTCTGCTTGCGGATGCGCTCTTGGCGGGCGCGATCCCGGTTGGCCTTTTGGCGAGCTCTTTTATCTGTACCCATGAAGTTCATAGGTTACTGGCGTGCAGGTAGCCTTAAAAATGGTGGGATTAATAGTTCAAAAATATGGAGGCACATCAGTCGCTGATCCGGACCGTATTAAGTCCGTGGCTGACCATGTGGCCTTTACGAAACGCCACGGCAATGATGTCGTCGTGGTGGTTTCTGCCATGGGTAAAACCACCGACAATTTGTTGTCGCTTGCCAATCAAGTGTCAGATGTCCTTCCCGGTCGTGAAATGGACATGCTTCTCACCACTGGTGAGCGTATTTCGATGTCTCTTTTGTGCATAGCCCTTGCTGGCATTGGAGTTGAGGCGGTCAGCTTCACTGGTTCACAAGCCGGCATAATTACTGACACAGTGCACACCAAGGCAAAAATCGCAGAGATTAAGGGTGACAGAGTTCGTGAAGCTCTTGCTGAAGGCAAAGTTGTAGTTGTTGCTGGATTCCAAGGAGTCTCAACAGACAAAGAAATCACCACATTGGGCCGAGGCGGAAGCGACACCACTGCTGTTGCATTGGCTGCTGCTCTGAATGCTGATGTGTGCGAGATCTACACAGATGTCACCGGAATCTTTACGGCTGACCCGCGCATTGTGCCCCAGGCGCGCAAACTTGGTCGTTTGCAATTTGAAGAGATGCTTGAGATGGCTGGTGTTGGTAGCAAGGTTCTTGCGCTTCGCTCAGTTGAATTTGCCCGCAATCACAACGTTCCGATTCATGTGCGTTCCAGTTTTACCTGGGAACACGGCACATGGGTCGGTGACGAAAAACCACAAGGAGACAGCTCAATGGAAGAGCCCATCATCTCTGGTGTCGTACACGATGCCAGTGAATCTAAAGTCACCGTTGTTGGTGTGCCAGACAAACCGGGAATTTCTGCGGCATTGTTTGAAAGCCTCGCTAACTCGAATATCAACGTCGACATGATTGTGCAGAACACGTCGAAAGATGGTCTCACAGACATTTCTTTTACTGTGCCAAAGGCAGATATGAAAGTGGCTGAAGATATTGTGTCGCGAGTCGCATTAGAAATCGGAGCAAATGGCGTCACACATAATTCAGACATTGCAAAAGTGTCATTGGTTGGTGCTGGCATGAAAACCAGTCCTGGCGTCGCTGCGAAGATGTTTCGAGTTCTTGCGGACAACAACATCAACATCCACATGATTTCCACCAGCACAATTCGTGTCTCAGTTGTTATTTCAGTCAGGGACATGGAATCTGCTGTTCGATCTTTACATACAGCTTTTGATCTCGACTCGGGTGCGGCCTATTCGTCACCATTACCCGAACGCAAGTAGAACGCCTGTAAGACTCTGCAGATGGTGAGCTCAGGTCGACAACTGATTCCCTGGCGTGCTGCTGGCACGCGTGCAGAGATGCGTCGCAATGCCGACGAAGTAGTGCGCGACACAGGTTGGGTGTTTAACAATCAAACTGGTGCAGCACTCACACTTGAAGAATTTGTACAAACTGGTGATATAGAAGTTGATGTTTATTTGGAACGTCTCGGCTGGAATTCGTTTGCATCAGGCGCAACTATCTTGGAAATTGGTTCTGGCATCGGACGAATGACATCTGCGTTCACTCGTAAGTTTGCTGTCACTATTGCCACTGATGTTGATGCTGCGTTCTTAGAACGCTGTCGTGAAACCGTTTCTCGTTTTGGTCGTGTCGGTTCACTTCGCACGGTGCACATTGTCGACGGCAGCACAATCACCGTTGATGATTCGTCAATTGATGCAGTCTTTTCGTACATCACGTTGCAGCACTGCAAAGCCAGTGATGCTCTTGGTCTCACTAGCGAAACGTTTCGTATCGTCAAGCCAGGCGGGTACGTGGCTTTGAACTATCGCACCTGGGTGCCTGCTGATTTGCTGCTTGTTCCAGCCGGTGTGGTGATGCGTCAGTTGTGGCGCATTCCTGTCGTTGGGTCGCGGTTGTCGCAGTGGCGTTGGTCAACTCGCTTTGGCTGGCAGGCCAACCGTCTTGACCCGAAAAGGGTCCTCAGCATGCTTGAAGCGTCGGGCATTGGTCTTGACGATGTGGCCATTTTGCACCACCCTGGCAGGCCGCAAAAGCCCGTGACATACCGCGGAACCACCGTGGTACAACGCGATCTTGATGTCGCTAATAAAAGTCACTGGTGGCTGGTCGCTCGGAGCCATTAGCCTCAACTCCCATGCGTATAGGAGTAGTCGGAGCAACAGGTCAAGTAGGCAGTGTCATGCGCACCCTTCTGGCTGAGCGCAATTTTCCTATTACTGAACTGCGGTTCTTTGCCTCGTCACGATCGGCTGGTACCACATTGCCGTGGGCGGGCGGTCACATCACAGTGGAAGATGCTGCGATTGCAGACCCATCAGGTCTCGACATTGCTTTGTTCTCATCCGGTGCAACTTCATCACGTGAATTAGCGCCACGGTTTGCTGCAGCCGGAGTCATTGTGATTGATAACTCCAGTGCGTTCCGTATGGACCCTGAAGTGCCGCTAATTGTCAGTGAAGTAAACGGATATCTCGCACACAACACACCTAAGGGAATCATTGCGAACCCAAACTGCACGACTATGGCTGCAATGCCAGTGTTAAAGCCGTTGCATGATGAAGCAGGGTTGTTGAAAATGATTGCAAGTACATATCAAGCAGTGAGCGGTGCTGGTCTTGCTGGTGTTGATGAACTTGATGAACAAGCCCGCGCAATGTATGACAAAGCTGCTGGTCTGACATTTGACGGCAATGCAGTCGCGTCACCTGCACCAAAGAAGTTTGCACGACCCATTGCGTACAACGTGTTGCCGTTTGCTGGCTCACTTGTTGAAGATGGACTTTTCGAAACAGATGAAGAAAAGAAATTACGATTTGAAAGCCGTAAGATTCTTGAAATTCCTGGCCTTTTGGTGTCGGGTACGTGTGTGCGTGTTCCTGTCTTCACCGGACATTCCATGTCAATCAACGTTGAGTTCTCTCGTCCAATTACAGCAGTGCGCGCAAATGAAATCTTGTCGAATACACAAGGAGTGTCCCTTGTTGATATTCCTACACCGTTGCTAGCAGCAGGTAAAGACCCCAGCTATGTGGGTCGTGTGCGTCAAGACGAAACAGTTGCAAACAATTGTGGGCTTGCGTTGTTCTTGTCGAACGACAACTTGCGAAAAGGTGCTGCGTTAAACGCAGTACAAATTGCTGAACTACTGATTAAGTAATTCAGCTGCTGGCTCAGCAGTTTCATCAACAGAAGCAATGGCTTCTTCAACAATTGC
Source organism: Ilumatobacteraceae bacterium (assembly GCA_009694565.1). Lineage (GTDB taxonomy): Bacteria > Actinomycetota > Acidimicrobiia > Acidimicrobiales > Ilumatobacteraceae > UBA2093. The sequence goes on from SHUR01000035.1 coordinate 8,417, forward strand.
TTCAGGCACAGGTACGCCTTCTGCGTAACAACCACCGGCAGCAATCGCGTTGACAGCTTTGCGAAGGCGTAATGCATCAAGTGGTTTAATGATCCAACCGTTAGCGCCACTGCGGCGTGCCATGTGAACATCTGCTTCACGGTCGAGCAACATCAAGATGGGGACATTTGGCAATGCGCCACTGGAATGATCGAGGCGAAGGTCCATTGTGATTGCCATACCACCCATGCTGCCCACTTGCAGGTCGAGGATTGCGATATCTGGCGTACGTTCGGCAACTGCAGCTGAAACAAGGCGCCCATTTGTCACCACTTGAATGGTGGTGGACGAAGAACCAAATACAGCTTGTATTTCATTGAGGACCCATTGGGCGTCTGTTGCGATCAAAATATGCACAAGTTGACTTTACTGCTGTGTGGGTGGCGCTGCCAGTTGTTGCGCCAAAGCGCCAATGGAGTCCATGTCATGAATGTCCGTTGCCAATTCTGTAGCAAATGCAATCGAAACTGAGGCAAACGCCACAGAAGTTCGCTTTATGAAGGCCTGAATGTCTGAATCTGCCCTGTCGGCATCGTCATGAAGACCAGCGATGAGTTCGTGGACTCGCGCAAGGTCTCCCGATTGAGATTGCGCTATGGCGTGTTCTGCAGTGGCGGCGAGAGTACCAAAGTGTGGTGGCATGCGATTCGCGACGATGAGTTGCAACGTAATGCCAAGGCGTGACAGTTCAGATACAAAATGATCTGCTTCGCTCAATGCATCAGGAGATGGAGCCGTAACTATGACAAAAGAACTTGATGTGCTTCGAAGTGTGTCTGCCACCACAAGTGCGCGGCGAGAAAATTCCTCTTCCATTCCATCAAATGCTCGCAGGAATGCAGCTGTGCCCGTAAGTGTGTCTCCACCGACAACAGTTGAGATTGCTTTGAACACTGGCTGCATTGCAGCATTAACTAAGCGAAACCCACCACGACTTGGTGCGACTAGGAATTTAACGATGGGATGTTTTAAGAATCGTGCGAGTCGTTCGGGTGACTCGAGAAAATCAAGAGCATTACGCGATGGTGGAGTATCAACGATGATGACATCAAAGCGTTCGTCTTCACACAGGTCATACAACCGTTCTGCAGCCATATAGTCACGGGTGCCGGATAATGATCGAGACAAACTGCGGTAGAACGAATTGTCCATTACTTCTTTTGCTCGTTCAGGTGTTGGTGAAGTATCACGAACTAACGAATCAAAAGTCTCCTGAACATCAAGCATGGTGACCCACAATTCACCAGTTGCATCGAGGGGAACTCGCTGAATTTCGTTCCCTGTCCCTTCACCAAGACCGATTGCATCAGCGAGTCGACGTGCTGGATCAATGGTGATCACGATGGCGCGCTTGCCTTGTTGAGCAACTTCAAATCCGAGTGCCGCTGCAACACTTGTTTTTCCAACTCCACCCGTTCCGCATGTAACGATGACACGGGCAGACATGCACATTTCAATAACTGGTTGTGCGCTCACGGCAAATCTCGAATCGCTTCTTCAAGATCATCTGCGATTGCGTTAATGAGGGCAGTTCCGTCGCTGCGATGCTGTATGAGATGAAGTTGTGGTTGTTCGAGAGAATCGGTTAGAACACCGATTGCTTCTGATTGAGCTTCAGCACGCAGGGATAAGTAGTGATATGCCTCACGAATTGATGGAAGAAGAATTGCTTCGTCAACACGGGGGACATTTGGATTGCATTTGTTGACGACGATTGGCGCAAGTGCAATATGTGCTTTTTCCATCAGTTCGTCAGCTGCTTCACATGTTTCGGTGACGGGCGTGATGGCTGCAGTGGTTACCAACATCACCTTGCACCGAGCTGAGTCACTGAGCATGGTGAGCACTTCGTCAGCTTGTTGACTGATCGGCCCTGACCCGATAGCGCGTTTCAATTGAACGGGGGCCCGCACTAAATCAAGTGCATGACCAGCCGCTGGCCCATCCACAATGATTACGTCAGTTGGCCGCTCGTGCTCGAACGCTTTGATGCGCCCCAGGACCAAAAGATCGTCGAGTCCGGGGGCCGTGGTGGCTACCAATTCCATGATTCCCGAGCGCGCTAATTGGCGCGAAATCAGCCCTAACCCTTTGGTAGCAAGGTAATCAGCTAGCGCTGTGCCTGGGCTGACGGTGATCTGCTCGAGAAGCGCATGGGGCGCGAGACCACTGGCTGGCTCATCCAAAGTGATCAAAAGGGTACGAAACCCACTACGCGCCGAAAGATGGGCGAGGGAGGCGGCAACGGTCGATTTCCCAACGCCGCCTTTACCAGCGACAATAAGGACACGCTGTGCCGTGAAAAAAGGGTGTAGTTCCATAACGAAGGAGAGACCATTGAGGGTAGGCGCAAAAAGGCGAATCATGTGCGGACTGGGACTCGTTATTGCCGGGCCAGCGCTCAGCTTGATGACAGGCCACGGCGCGAGTGCATCTGACAGTTCAGTGAAGCTTGCCCCCGTTGATGTGGTGGAAGTCAGCGGGCTCATCGACAGCATCGTTGCGGACTCCATTGAGAAAGCAATTGTTCGCTCGCAGAACAACGGCGCACAGGCTGTCATCTTTCAACTAAACACTCAAGGTGCCGTTGTCGGCCGCGATCGAATGACTGAAGTTCTTACTGCAATTTCAGCATCGAAAATTCCTGTCGCAATTTGGGTGGGCCCAAGTGGAGCCCGCGCATACGGATTGCCTGCACAGATGTTGGCAGTAGCTGATGTGACAGCAATGGCACCTGGCGCACGAATTGGACGCACCGGTGCCATGTTGTCTGTGAATGCAAGCCAAGTAACCTTTGGCTCCGCAGATGAAAAATTGCAAACTGGCTCTTTAGGATTTCTGGATGCACGCGAACAAAAAGTTCTGAAGTTTTCTACTGATGACCGTGGTGTTCCCGTTTTGCGCAACATGTTGTATGCACTCGATGGACTTAAGGTTCGCTCTGTCACTCTTGACACCGTGTCTGATGCATTAGATGCAAAGGGTCAAGTCACGCGTGAAGCAACCACAGTTCGCTTCTTCAAACTCGGTCTTATGCCTCGCTTGTTGCACACAGTTGCAAGCCCACCATCAGCACTTCTTCTGGTCACTATCGGGCTTGCGCTGTTGCTTTTTGAGTTCTTTACTGCCGGCATTGGTATCGCTGCCTTTGTCGGTGCTGTATGTCTAATACTTGGTTGCATGGGTATTGGTGCCCTGTCAATGAGTGGTATTGGCATTGTGTTTTTGCTTGCAGCATTTGTTGCGTTTGCAATTGACGTACAAGTAGGTGTGCCACGAGTCTGGACAGGAGTCGGTCTCGTGTCGTACATTGTTGGTGCGTTCACCATGTTCAGAGATGTTGATGGGATTACCATGCGACCAGGCTGGCTGTCGCTATCTGTCTGCATCATCAGTGTCGCATTGTCATTTATTGTTGGCATGCCTTCAATGGTGCGCACACGCTTTGCAACGCCAACTATTGGTCGTGAGAACCTCCTCGGCACTGTTGGTGTTGCAGTCGGCAATGTAAACCCAGAAGGAACCGTGATGGTAGATGGTGCGAAATGGCATGCACGTACCAACCGCGCAACACCGTTAGCAGATAACGATCAGATGCGAGTCGTTGCTATTGATGGCATCACCTTGGAAGTGGAACCACTTGAAGGCGGAGCGAAGGATTATCGCGAAGCTCGGACACAACGCTAGAAAATGTTCTTGCTGATTATTTCGCTGGTCGTTGTACTGCCACTGATTGAGTTGTACGTCATTGTTCAAGTTGGCCACCAAGTGGGTTTGCTTACCACCGTGGCATCACTCGTTGCTATTTCGGCGGTCGGTACTTCGTTAGTAAAACGCGAAGGCGTGCGTGTCTACAAAGACTTCTCTGAGGCCATTCAGCGAGGGGAAGAGCCATCAACACAAATTGTCCACGGTGTCTGTGTCTTAGCTGCCGGTGTTTTTCTGCTTGCGCCTGGGTTTATCTCTGACGTGCTGGCCATCACGCTCTTGTTGCCACCGACCCGAGTTTTGGCCACCAAGCTGGTACGACGGAGAAGTCGCTCAAAGATCACGGTGATACGCGCAACACACACGGGACCTATCGTGGAGACCAGGGGAACATTGGCTTCGTCGTTTGATGTCATTGATGTTGACCCTCTTGAGGGGGAGAACAAATAATGAGCAACGCACCACAGACCAGTGAGGAACCATTTGACCCGCGTACCGTGCCCATAAAACCAGCAGCCACCGTTCTGCTTATTCGCGATGCTGTTGCGGGCGGCATTGAAGTCTTCATGTTGCGCCGCACATTTTCTGCCGCGTTTGCTAGCGGAATGTTTGTGTTCCCTGGCGGGAAAGTTGACGATGTAGACGGCATTGAAGAAATAGCGGAAATTTGCGACGGACTTACTGATGCACACGCCAGTTCATTGTTGGGTCTCGCTAATGGTGGCCTTGCGTTTTGGGTTGCATGCATTCGTGAGTGCTTCGAAGAGGCTGGTGTATTGCTGGCACGTCACGAAGATACGAGTGATGTCGTCCGTTTTGATGACCCCGCAGTTGCACAACGTTTTAATCACGAACGCCACAACATTCATGACGGTTCGGTAGCGCTGCTTGATTTGTGTGTTGCTGAAGGCTTGCGTTTAACAACTGATGATATTCACTATGTCAGCCACTGGATTACACCAATGGGCGAGAAGCGCCGTTTTGACACGCGTTTCTTTATTGCACGCGCGCCTGCTGCACAAGAACCGCTTCATGATGATGGTGAAACTATTGAAAGTTTCTGGATCAGTCCTCAAGAAGCAATGCGTCGTGCCCACGATAAAGATCTCATGTTGATGCCTCCAACCAGGGCAAACATTGAATTCATACTTCCCCATGCAACAACAGATGAAGTGATGGCTGCAGCTGCAAAAGTTGGCACTCCACAAACCATTTTGCCAAAAATAAAAATTGACTCTGATGGTCGCGTAATTGGTATTGCTATGCCTGGGGATTCTGACTACGACGTACTGTGACCACGACATCTTCGTCGCGCGCAGAACAACCAGCCATGTCTTCCAGTTCGGGCGTGTCAGCAATGATGCGTGCCGCAATTGCGGTAAAGATTCGTGCCGCTTCGGACGATGAGGTGAGTACTAGCGGTTCTCCGTTGTCTCCACCAGCAGCAACTGCTGGCTCAATCGGAATTTGACCAAGAAGTTCAACGCCAACTTCATCAGCAAGTGCTTGTCCGCCACCCGTGCCAAACAATGCGTATGACTCGCCGTGATCGCACGTGAATTCACTCATGTTTTCAATAACACCTGCAACACGCAAAAAGCTTCTGCGTGCCATATCAGCTGCGCGAATCGCAACCTTCTGTGCAGAGACTGCAGGAGTAGTAACGATTAACAAATCTGTACGCGGCAACATGCGCGCAAGTCCCATTTGCACGTCGCCAGTTCCCGGCGGCATGTCGATGAGCAAGTAATCAAGATGGCCCCAGTTGACATCGTTCAGAAATTGTTCGACAGCTTTTGTGAGCATGAGGCCACGCCACATCAGTGCAGTGCCTTCGTCTTCCACCAACATTCCGGTTGACACGACTTTCAGTAATCCATTTCCGATGACGCGTTCGTTCGGAATTATCATTGGCTTGTCGTGACCAGGGACAGTTGCTGCTTCTAAACGGTCTGGCATACCCAACATACGGGGGATAGAGAATCCCCAAATATCTGCATCAAGAACTCCGACAGTTTTCCCGGCTGCTGCAAGTGCGGCTGCCAAGTTCACAGTGACGGAAGATTTACCGACTCCGCCCTTGCCACTTGCAATTGCAAGAACGCGCGCAGACAATGGCACGGCAGTATCGGTGGCGTTCTCCCGTGCATTCCACCTGGCGCGCGACATGACGTCGGTGCGTTCTTCAGGCGTCATTTCACCCCAGTCGATCTTCACTTTGGTGACCCAGGGGTGCACTTCAAGACGAGAACGGATGTCTTTTTGAATTTGGGCACGCAATGGGCAGCCACGAATTGTGAGTTTCACGCCAATAGTGATGACGCCATCAGCCATGGTGATGGCCCCAGCCATGCCCAAATCGACGATGTTGTCGCCCAATTCGGGGTCAATGACAGCACGAAGCAGGTTCTGGACCTCTTCAATGGAGGGTGCTGCAACGGCTCTCTTACTCACATAATTAATCCTACTGGCGTATTGTTAATGCCATTCCATGTGCCTATTATTGGGGAAGTACAGGAACCAGTTTCGAAAGGTCCATCATGATCACTCTCACAGACAATGCAGCAAGCAAAGTAGCCCAGCTTCTCGAAGCAGAGGGCGCATCAGAGATGGCACTTCGCGTCGCAGTGAAGTCCGGCGGTTGCTCAGGTTACTCATACGACATGTACTTCGAT
>SHUR01000036.1 GCA_009694565.1 Ilumatobacteraceae bacterium
ACAACGCAGGACGGGTGAACCGACAGGAACCTTAAGGAGCGTTGCTTCGTCTTGCGTTGCAGCATCTGCACCAATTGTTTGTTTTGCACCCGCAAATGGAATATCAAGCAGTTCATAAAACGGCGAGCGTTCAACGTCGGCACGAGATAGATGTTGGCCGAGTTCGGCAGCGCACCACACCGTAACAATTGCAAACGGTTCACCGTCAGCAAGATTGATACGACGTACGCGCAACACCTGCGACGTCCCCAGTGCCCTAGCGACATCTGTTGGCGCTTTTTCGAAAGCGAATTCCAATACCTGACGTTGTGGAGTCATACCCGATGCCCGCATTTGGTCTTCAATGGTTGCCAAACGAGCAAGCGGTTGACGCACAGTTTCGCCTGCAACGAACCATCCAAAACCCTGGCGAGCATCAACTAAGCCAATGTCTCGCAATACTTCCAACGCTTTTCGAATAGTGACGCGACTCACGGAAAACTCTGCCGACATGTCTGATTCGCTTGGCAGTAGACGTCCTGCCGCATAAGTGCCAGACAGAACGCGACCTTTGAGCTCTTCAGCGATTTGGTGATAGCGAATGGTACGCACTTGTATTATAGTTGTATACATCAAGACAAAACGCAAGTACCAGTTTCTTACCCCGTGAAAGGCCCACTATGACTGTTTCAGCCGGCACTCCTATTTCTCTCGTGAACGCAGTGTACGCAACGCTTCCTGCCAATACATCTCTAGGTCGCGAACGCCTTGGTCGACCACTCACGTTGGCCGAAAAGATTCTTATCAACCATCTCGTTCAGCCAAAGACTCAAGAAATGGAACGCGGTCGTAGCTACGCCGACTTCAACCCAGACCGTGTTGCAATGCAAGACGCAACAGCACAGATGGCATTGCTGCAATTCATGACTGCCGGCTTGCCACAAACATTGGTGCCCTCAACAGTGCATTGCGACCATCTTATTCTCGCAAAGATCGGCGCAAAGCTTGACCTTCGCGACGCAAACGATGTGAACCGCGAGGTCTACGACTTCTTACGTTCAGTGAGCGCAAAGTACGGAGTTGGTTTCTGGGGTCCAGGTAGCGGAATCATCCACCAGGTTGTTCTTGAGCATTACGCATTCCCTGGCGGAATGATGATTGGCACTGACAGCCACACACCAAATGCTGGCGGACTCGGAATGGTCGCCATCGGAGTTGGTGGCGCTGATGCCGTCGATGTCATGACAGGTTTCCCGTTCAATGTTCGCTGGCCAAAAGTCATCGGTATCAAACTCACCGGAACATTGTCTGGTTGGTCAAGTCCGAAAGACGTGATCTTGGAAGTTGCACGCCTGCTGACCGTGGAAGGCGGCACTGGTGCCATTGTTGAATACTTCGGCGATGGCGCAGACAGCATCTCAGCAACAGGTAAAGCAACCATCTGCAACATGGGCGCCGAAATTGGTGCCACCTGTTCTGTATTCGGATACGACGCAAATATGTCGGCCTATTTGTCTGCAACCGGCCGAGCAGACATTGCAGCAGCTGCAGACAAAGTTGCTTCAGATCTTCGTCCTGATGCCGGTGCTCAATACGACCAAGTTGTCGAAATCAATCTTGATGAACTGACCCCTCTCATCAATGGTCCTCACTCCCCAGACCGGGCGCACAAGATTGGTGCAAATGGCGTTGGCAAGGCGGCTCGCGAAAACGATTGGCCGCTTGACGTATCAGCAACACTTATCGGTTCATGCACCAACTCGTCATACGAAGACATCACTCGTGCAGCCTCAATTGCTCGTCAAGCTGCCGCAAAGGGATTGAAAGCAAAAGTAGAACTTCTCATCTCACCGGGAAGTGAACAAATTCGTGCGACGATTGAACGCGACGGATTACTGGCAGATCTTGAAGCAATTGGAGCAACAGTTCTTGCCAATGCCTGCGGACCATGCATTGGCCAGTGGGAACGCGCAGCTGACATCAATGCAAAACCGAACAGCATCGTGAACTCGTTCAACCGCAACTTCCCAAAGCGCAATGACGGTTCAGCGAACACTCTGTCTTTTGTGACAAGCCCCGACACAGTGATGGCAATTGCATTGTCTGGTCGTCTTGACTTTGACCCAAGCGTTGACACCATCACTGCACCAGACGGCTCACAAGTAAAACTCGATGCGCCTCGCGGCGACATTCTTCCTGCAAATGGTTACAACGAAGGTGAAGACACCTTTACTGCTCCACCAGCAGACGGAAGTGGCGTCTCTGTCGCTGTCAGCCCAACGAGTGATCGCTTGCAGTTGCTGAGCCCATTCGGTGCATGGAACGGGAAGGACTACATCGGGCTTCCCGTCCTGATGAAGGCACAAGGCAAGTGCACCACCGACCACATTTCTGCAGCTGGAAAGTGGCTGAAATACCGTGGTCACCTTGAGAACATCTCTGGCAACTTGTTCATCGGTGCAGTTAATGCATTCGGGGGTGCAGTAGGCGAAGGCCTTGACACCATCGACGGTTCTCGCCGTAGCTACCCAGATATCGCAAAGCACTACGGAGAATCGGGTGTGCAGTGGTGTGCAATTGGTGACCAGAACTACGGAGAAGGGTCATCACGCGAGCATGCAGCAATGGAACCCCGCTTCCGTGGTGGCGTCGTCATCTTTGCTCGCTCGTTCGCCCGAATACACGAAACCAATCTAAAAAAGCAAGGTCTTGTCCCACTCACGTTTGCTGATCCGAAGACCTATGACCTCATTGACGAAACAGATCGCATCAACGTGCATAATTTGCCACCCGTTCCTGATCAGCGAGTGAAGTGCTCAATCACCAAAGCCGATGGCAGCACAATTGAGTTCGAAGCGAAACACACATTTAGCCCAGAGCAAGTGGAATGGTTCAAGGCTGGTTCAGCATTGAATATCGTTCGCGCAAAAGTTGCAGCTCAGAAATAGTTAGTCGGTACCCGGGCGCCGTTCATCTTCGGCGTTCGGGTCACCTGCATAATTTGACGGATATGAGCGTCGCAGTTCATCTTCTGTCGGCTCGTAATACTCACGTCCCGCTGGTGGAAGCAACGCACTAATTGCAGACATGATTGCAACTGTGTCTGCATCGGGATCTGTGTATCCCAGATATACAGGTGGCCCCACCACGATGATCACTTCTGGCGGTGAAGTGACATTCGTGACGTTCGGAAGTTTGGCATTACGGGGCCACACTTTTTCAGTTCCCCAAATTCCAATAGGAATCACGGGAGCGCGAGTGGCAGCAGCAAGTTTCGCTGCACCCCATCTGCCTTTCAAGATCGGATCAAAGAATGCACGTCCGCGCGGGATAGTGCCTTGCGGCATTAGAGCAACAAGGTCGCCAGCGTTAATGAGTTCTGTTGCTACGCGCAATGGCTCATCGCTCCCCGTGCCTCGCTCTACACGAATGCCACCAAGCGCAGTTGCAATTGGCCCAATAACCGGAGCGTCGAACACTTCCTTCTTGCCGAGAAAACGAACTGCACGACCGGTTTTAGCAACAGCAAGCGACACGGCAGCAATATCAAAATAACTGCGATGGTTTCCACACAGAATCGCTGCACTGTCTTTCGGAATATTCTCTGTACCTGAAATAGTGAAGCGTGCATACGGAAATACTTCTGGTCGTGCGAATTTCATCAGTAGTTGTTGTGCTTCCAAGCCGATAATTGGCACTTTTGCCACACCGTGGGGCACATCAAGGTGCATCACTGGCCAACGACGTGCAGCAGCCATCAGACGAAGGCGCCAATCAGGGTTCACACAATGTGGGAAGCCCACAGAAGCGAGCAATGGTTCATCAAACACACTGTCGCTGTATGCGTACGAACCCGAAAGTTCCACGCCATTTTCTTGCGACCACGCCCGCACAGCATCACGTTTGCCGCGTGACCACACATACGTGCCATCAAGTTCTCCGGTGTACACGCCTTCTGCATCAACGCCATAGGTTGTAGCAATCACTGCATCGAATCCCATGAGTTCTGCGAATGGTTCAATAAGATCACGCGGTGTAGTGGTTGCCAGCACAACAAGGCGCCCTTCAGCACGATGAGAATCAATCACCTTTTGCGCATACGGTTGCACCATGGCCACCAAGTCAGGAGCAGCAATGCAAGCTGCTTCTCGCACTTCCTCGCGGCGATGACCGCGCATTGCAATCACTGCTTGGCGACCTAAAACCATTGACGGCAAGTTTTCTCCGAAGGTTTCAAATATTGAATACATCAATGACTCACCCGGAATTGTGCGTGTCACGATTCCTGTTTCACGAAGGACTCGACTAACAACGTGCGCAGATGCACCAGACAAAATTGTTCTGTCGAGATCGAAAAATGCTGCATGTGCCACTCGCGAAGGATACGCCCGTAACTGGTGGCCGCATCCTGACATGGCCACAGAAATGGGAAAGACCCCGCATAAGCGGGGCCTCTCAACCGAAACCCAATGATCGGGGGGGATCATTATGTTGGGTTCTTTCGGCCGGACTATGGGGGGCATGTCCGGCGCGATATGTTGCCTTTATTATGCTCGTGAATGCGTGAACACTCAAGTCGAAGAGGGTGATAGTTGCTATCGTTTTAAGAGATAGGCTCTTCTCGGGTCAAAAGTGAGGTGTTCCCCATGGAAATCAAGCAATTACAGAGCCTGGTGGCAATTGCCGACCACGGCACTTTTTCCGCAGCTGCCAAGGCTCTCGACACAGTCCAATCAAATGTGTCTGCCCACATAGGGCGCCTTGAGAAGGAACTCGGCACATCCCTGATCGACCGATCAACCGGAGTCCTGACCGACGAAGGCGACATGGTGGCCATCCGCGCTCGGCGAATCTTGCACGAATTAGAAGACATTGATGCAGACATTCACTCACTTGGTTCTTCCACTACTGGTGACTGTCGCATCGGAAGTATCGGAACTACTGCACGATGGCTGATGCCGTCTCTGTTGGCGTCACTACAACGTCATCATCCAGGAGTACACACCACAGTTGTTGAAGGTGTAACAAGTTCGCTCATTTTGCGACTCACAAGCGGAGAAATAGACGCAGCAATTGTGCATCTTCCCATTACCGATACAAGTCTTGATGTCAAAGAATTATTCGCCGAAGAATTATTCCTTATTGCACCAAAAACTCATGAATTAGCAACTCACACCGCTATTGGCTTGGAAGAGTTGTCAATCCACCCCATTCTTCTTGCCCCACGCGGCACTGCACAACGTCGCATTATTGATCGAGCAGCTGCTAACCACGGAGTCGCGCTGCAATCACAAGCAGAAATTGACGGTGTTCGCCTGATGGCATCGCTCGTCTTTGAAGGGTTCGGTGCCGCCATTGTTCCTGCAAGTGCCGTACCGGGATGGCTGGAAGGGAATTTTGTACGCATCTCTGTGCCTGAGCTACCCCGCCGCGTTGTGGGATGGGTACAGCGCCCACGCCCACGGCCGAACAGAGCAACACTCGCTGTTCGTGACAGAGCCTTTGACATGGTGAACCGTCACGGCCCAAAGCAGCCAGGGATTTCACTTGAAATTGGGGTGAAACCCACCAAGGGAACCCTCGGCTCTCTCACTGTCTAGTCTGTACATAGTGAGTACAAGCCAGCCAAACACACAGAGCGTGATGGTGGAACTACAACACAAAGTTCCCGGAGCTGCCAGAGCCAATGTCGTGGCTTTGTCCACCGGCCGACATGTTGTGTGGCTCACAGTTGACGGCTCGCTCCATCGAGGTGCACTCAGTGCAGCAGCCTCTTATGTCATCGCCACAGCGGCTGATACTGCACGCACAAAAGGTATCCCACTTGTTATCCAAATGGAATCTTCCGGAGCAGACATTCTTGAAGGAATCGCCGCACTTCATGGTTGGGGCACTGCAGCCAAAGCTCTTGCAGATTGTTCAGGAGTAGTTCCCACCATCAGCATTGTCACCGGGCCTGCTGTTTCTGGCCCCGCTCTTCTTCTTGGGCTATCTGACTTTGTCATAATGACGCAAGATGCATACGCATTTGTAAGCGGCCCCACGATGGTTGTTGAGTTCACTGGTATTGATGTCAGTACTGACGAACTTGGTGGTGCAGGCACCCACGCGCGACACACCGGCGTGAGTTCAGTTGTTGTTGCCGACCTAGAGGAAGCCACGGCGTGGCTGGAAGAATTACTCGAATACCTTCCCACGGGCGTTGACCAACTAGCGCCAGTAATGCCAACGTCTGACCCAGATGACAGATTGACTCCAGAAGCTGGCGACTTGATTCCCACCACATCAACAGGTAGCTACGACGTTCGACATGTCATCGAATCAATCGCTGATGACGGCATTTACTTTGAAATGAAACCATGGTGGGCTGGCAATGTTGTCACTGCATTTGCTCATATGGGCAGCTACCCCATTGGAATTGTCGCGAACCAACCCATCTCTCTAGCTGGCACTTTGGATATTCCTGCATCACAAAAAGCTGCTCGATTTGTGGCGTTCTGCGATGCATTCAATATTCCCGTTCTCACGTTGGTCGATACTCCTGGCTTTTATCCGGGCAAGGATCTTGAATGGCGCGGCATGATTCGCCACGGCGCACAATTGGTGTTTGCGTATGCACGCGCCACAGTGCCCCGCATCTGTGTTGTTCTGCGCAAGTCTTATGGCGGCGCATACATCGTGATGGATTCAAAAGAGATGGGTAATGACCTGTGCCTTGCATGGCCCTGCGCCGAATTGGCAGTAATGGGAGCTGGTCAAGCAGCAGCGATCCTGCAACGTCGCGCAACCCCAGAAGAACGAGCCGAGTTTGAAGCCGACTATTCAGCTCGCCTACTGAACCCGTACATCGCCGCCGAGCGTGGGTATATCGATGCGGTCATTGACCCGGCAGATACTCGCCGAGAGATATGTGCAGCGCTTCACATGCTCCGTGACAAACGCGAACGTTTAGTTTCCCGCAAACACGACAACACCCCGCTGTAGCCATCTGTACACCCGTTTGAATGGGATTCATTGCGTCAGTTCGCCTAACCTAGCGTCGGGGGAGAAAGCCCTCGCACGCAAAAATTACAGTCGAGGAGATCCCACATGACTGACACAATCACCATCACAGATGACCGAACCGGAAAAACAGTCACGGTTCCCATCACAGGCGGAGTATTTAGTTCTGCAGCATTGCGCGAATTAGACCCAAGCCTTTTCATGTATGACCCTGCATACCTGTCAACCGCCTCGTGTGCCTCTTCCATCACCTACCTCGATGGCGATGCAGGCATTCTTCGCTATCGAGGAATACCCATCGAACAGCTTGCCGAAAATTCAACATTCCTTGAAGTTGCCTATCTGTTACTTAAAGGTGAATTGCCAACGAAGCAAGAACTTGAAAAATGGGAACTTGACGTCACACATCACACGATGATTCACGAAAATATGCGTAAGCGATTTGTTGATGGTTTCCATTACGACGCTCACCCGATGGGTATGTTCATTTCTGCAACAGCAGCACTCGGAACTTTCTATGACGACGCGAAGGACATCTTCGATAAAGATTCATTCGAGAAACAAGTGCTGCGCCTGGTCGCAAAAGTACCCACCATTGCAGCAATGTGTTACCGATTTAGCCAAGGTCTCCCCTTCGTATCCCCAGACAATGCCCTGTCATACGGCGAAAACTTCCTCAACATGATGTTCAAGATTGGCGATGACTACAAAGTCAACCCAGTACTTGCTCATGCAATGGATGTGCTCTTCATTCTTCATGCAGACCACGAACAGAACTGCGGCACCACAGCAATGCGCGTTGTCAGTTCTGCTAACTCAGACCCGTACACAGCCACTGCAGCAGCAGCAGCAGCCCTATACGGCCCACTACATGGCGGCGCGAATGAGGCAGTCGTGCGAATGCTCACTGAAATTGGGGATATCAACAATGTTCCCGCATTCGTCGAAAGCGTAAAGGCTGGCGAAGGCAAGCTGATGGGCTTCGGTCATCGCGTCTACAAGAACTTCGACCCTCGCGCCACCATCATCAAGAAGGCTGCATACGACGTCTTTGAAGTCACCGGCAAGAACCCACTTCTTGAAATTGCACTTGAACTTGAAAAGGTGGCGCTGAACGATGAGTACTTCATCAAGCGCAAGTTGTACCCGAACGTGGACTTCTACTCAGGACTCATATATCAAGCTCTTGGTTTCCCAGTTGACATGTTCACCGTGTTGTTCGCCATCCCCCGCACAGTTGGCTGGCTCACACACATGCAAGAACTTCTCAACGACAAAGAACAAAAGATCAGTCGTCCTCGCCAGTGGTACACCGGCTCAGACGAGCGCCCGTACGTTCCTGCTGCGAAGCGCTAGATAATCCGTCAGGCGACGGTGATAACAATTTTGCCCACATTGCCATTGGTGGCCATGTATTCATGAGCCGATGCAATATCTGCAAACGCATACGTTGAGTCAATGACGGGCTTCAGGTCGCCCGAATCAAACAATGGCAACATTTCAGTGGAAAATCGCTGACTAATAGCAATCTTTTCTTCTAGCGGGCGTGCTCTCAACACAGTGCCTGTGATTGATGCACGCTTGCCGAGCAACAAACCAACATTAAAGGGCGTGGGCTTACCTGCCATAACACCCACTTGAATGATGTGACCCTTCACAGCAAGAGAAGCAACATTGCGTTCCACATAATCGCCACCGATGACATCGAGAATGACATCAACGCCCTTGCCTGCTGTTGCAGCAGCAACTTCAGCGACAAAGTCTTGGGTTCCGTAGTCAACGACAACATCAGCACCCAGTGCACGGCACCTTTCTACTTTTCCGCCCGAACACGTAACAACAATGCGAGCACCGATGGCTTTACAAATTTGTATTGCAGCGGTGCCTACTCCAGATGCACCTGCGTGCACCATTGCCCAACGGCCAGAAGTGAGTCCACCTTGTACGACAAGAGCGTCCCATGCAGTGATAAACACTTCGGGAATTCCCGCGGCATCGTGTAACGACATGCCGGAGGGCACCGCCATTGCTTGGCGTTCATGTATTGCGAGCTGCTCTGCATATGCGCCACCACTAGTGATTCCCATTACGCGATCACCAATGGACCATGCGGTCACTTTGTCACCAATTGCTGCAACTGTGCCAGCAAATTCGAGACCAGGAATCTCAGGTCCACTAGGAAACGGATTCGGGTAAAAGCCCATGCGTTGCAATAAGTCAGCGCGATTTAGCGCAGTGGCAGCAACAGTGACCAAGATGTCTTGTTCACCAATGATTGGCGATGCAACATCTTCGAATTGGAGAACGTCTGGCCCTCCGTGCGAACGAAGGACTACAGCGCGCATGACGATCAGGCCATCTTTGCTTGAAGACGACGATCAAGTGCTGCGAGGAAGTCTTCAGTTGTCAACCATGGAGCATCTTTTGAAATAAGGATTGAAAGATCCTTTGTCATTTCGCCAGCTTCAATAGTTTCAACACAGACACGCTCGAGAAGTTCAGCAAATTCAAGAAGTTTCGGGTTGTTGTCAAGCTTGCCACGGTGCTTAAGGCCACCGGTCCATGCGTAGATCGACGCAACAGGGTTCGTTGAGGTCTTGTTGCCCTTCTGATGTTCGCGATAATGACGAGTCACGGTTCCATGTGCAGCTTCTGCTTCAACTGTGCGGCCGTCTGGAGTCATCAAAACTGAAGTCATCAGACCAAGTGAACCGAAACCTTGCGCCACGGTGTCTGACTGCACGTCACCGTCGTAGTTCTTACATGCCCAGAGATATCCGCCTTCCCACTTCATCGCGCATGCAACCATGTCGTCAATGAGGCGGTGTTCGTACGTAAGACCTGCCTTGTCGAAATCTGCTTTGAACTCGTTCACGAAGACTTCTTCAAACAAATCCTTGAACTGACCGTCGTAGGCCTTCAAAATGGTGTTCTTGGTGCTCATATACACGGGGTAATTACGTGCCAATCCGTAGCGAAGTGACGCGCGAGCAAAGTCTCGGATGCTGTCGTTAAAGTTATACATCCCCATGGTGACACCGCCGTCTTTACCGAACTTGGCGACTTCAAACTGCATTGGCTCGCTGCCGTCTTCAGGTGTGTATGTCATAGTGACCGTGCCTGCACCGGGAACTTTGAAGTCGGTTGCCTTGTACTGGTCTCCGTGCGCATGACGACCAATAACGATGGGCTTGGTCCAGCCGGGAACAAGGCGAGGAATGTTCGAACAAATGATTGGCTCGCGAAATACAACGCCACCGAGAATGTTACGAATGGTGCCGTTTGGCGACTTCCACATTTTCTTGAGACCGAATTCCTCAACACGCTGTTCGTCTGGAGTGATGGTGGCGCACTTCACACCAACACCATGCTTCAAGATTGCGTTGGCTGAATCGATAGTGACCTGGTCATCTGTTGCATCGCGATGCTCCATACCGAGGTCGTAATACTCAAGATTGATATCGAGGTAGGGCACTATGAGGCGGTCCTTGATGAACTGCCAGATGATGCGCGTCATTTCATCGCCATCGAGTTCGACGACCGTATTTTCAACCTTGATCTTTGCCACGGGAACACCTCATTCTTTGTGTCGGCGATGTGCCGAATCTCACTTGTATCAGACTTGTACAGAATAGCGTTTCGAGCAACATCGCGCCCTACCATCTTCTCTAATGGATTTTGAGTGGAGCCCTGAACAAATAGCACTCCGTGAGAAGGCATCAGCCGTTGCAGCAGATGGCGTAGCCCGATACGGACGCGATACCGCTTCGTGGATGAACGGGTATTCGAAAGAGTTCTCGCGCGAGCTCTCCTCTCACGGCTGGATCGGCCTCATTTGGCCAACCGAGTTCGGTGGCGGCGGGCGACCCCCGATTGAACGTCTCATTGTTGGTGAAGAGATGATCAAGGCTGGCGCTCCGATTGCAGCTAGTTGGTTCGGCGATCGTCAAATGGGTCCAGCACTCATTCAGTACGGAACACCTGAACAACAAAAAGAATTCTTGCCAGGCATCTTGGCCGGCGAAACAACGTGGTGCATCGGCATGAGCGAACCAAATGCCGGAAGCGATCTCGCATCATTGAAGACTTTTGCCGAAGACGATGGCGATGAATGGGTAATCAACGGCCAGAAGATCTGGACAAGTTTCGGTGCTGATGCTGACTATTGCTATCTCATTTGCCGCACAAGTAGCGACGGACCTCCTCATGCGGGCATCAGCGAAATTATTGTGCCGATGAATACACCAGGTATTGAAGTGCGACCCATTACAGACATGACAACCAACCGTCATTTCTGTGAAGTGTTCTACACAGACGTTCGGGTACCAAAGGGAAACCTTGTCGGAAAACAAGGCGCTGCGTTTTCTCAGACCATGCGTCAGCTTGAACACGAACGAGGTGGCATCGACAGGCTCGTTTCGAATTACTATCTCTTTCGCGAGGCTTGCGCGATGGTTGACACCACGAATCGTACTGTTCGCCAAGAAATTGCTGCGCTCGAAATTGGATACCGCATCGGCCGCATCTTGGTAGTTCGCGAAACACTAAAGCAGGCACCTCCTGGGTTCTCTGCTGCAACTAAATGTTTCTGCACAGAACACCAGCAACGAGTTGACGAATTTGTGTCACGCGCAATGGGTGCCAACGCAATGATTTGGGACGAAGCAGCAAAAGGGCTCGCATACAGCCCTGGATACACCATCATGGGTGGCACATCAAATGTGATGCGCAACATCTTGGGAGAGCGCTTTCTCGGCCTACCTAAGATGTAGTCATGGCTGACCTACTCGCTCTTAGTACCCGCATTGTTGACTCAGGCATCGCAGATGTTGCCGTCAACCGAGTCACTAATCAGTTGTCAGAAGTCGCAGAGAATCTTGCGATGGTCGAATCATTCAGCCACAGCGTTGTGTGGGACTCCGGCGATGGACTTGTGTGTTTTGACGCAAGTCATGCCAATACAGGCCAAGCAGTCGTCAGTGCAATGCAACAGTGGCGTGCACAACCCATTGAAGCAATTGTCTACACACATGGCCATTCTGATCATGTTGGTGGCAGTGGGCCGTTCGCGGCCCGCATGGCAGCAGACGGTTTTCGAGCTCCTCGTGTTATCGGTCACGAAAACGTCACTCGACGTTTTCAGCGATACCGCCACACAAACGACTGGAACGTTGCTATCAATGCGCGCCAATTTGGTGGCATTCAAGGAGACCTTGAGAATGCGCTCAACGACTTGCGTCCACCTACCGGCGGACGCAAACTCTCTGATTTCATTCCCCGTGACACATTGGAACTCACAGACAGCCTCAGTGATTTCACAACAATGAAATTCGGCAATGAGACAGTTGAATTCCATCATGCGCGTGGCGAAACTGACGATCACCTGTGGTCGTGGTTTCCTGAGAAGAAGTGGATCGCATCAGGCGACTTCGTTATCTGGAATTTCCCGAATGCCGGAAACCCCCAAAAGGTTCAGCGCTGGCCGATTGAATGGGCAGCTGCCTTGCGCGCCATGATTGCAAAAGGTCCCGAACTCCTGCTTCCTGCACACGGATTACCCATTGCCGGAAAAGAGCGCATCTCTCGAGTGCTTGATGAGATTGCAACAGCATTAGAGGACCTTGTGCGCGACGTTGTCACCATGATGAATGCTGGTGAAACGCTGAACACCATCATCCATGCGGTGCGCGTACCTGAAGCCACTCTCGGTAAGCCATATCTTCGTCCGCTCTACGACGAACCAGAGTTTGTTGTCAGAAATATCTGGCGCTTGTTCGGAGGCTGGTGGGATGGTGCACCATCACGACTGAAACCAGCACCTGATGAAATTCTCGCCGTAGAACTTGCATCACTGTCTGGAGGCGCCGATGTGTTGATGCGCCGAGCAGTTGAACTTGCAGCAGCAGGAGACCTTCGACTTGCATGCCATCTCGCTGATTTTGCTGGGTGGGCTGCACCAGACGACCCAGAAATTCATCAGATGCGAGCCGAGGTGTACGACGCGCGTCGCAAGAGTGAAGCATCTTTGATGTCAAAGGGAATTTTCAAAGGCGCATCACGCGAATCTGAGAAAATTATTAAGGCAGCATTAGGCGAAAAGTGATTACGACACCGTAATCATGACTAGAGCAACTCCCGCCAACACGAGCCCTAAGGCTTGCGGTCGGTGAATCTTTTCTTTGTCCAACCCAACTGCCAACATGAGAGTACTTGTGGGGGAGAACGAGTTAATCGTTGCAACGATCGACATCAACCCATGACGTACTGCCAATAAGTAAATGGCGTTTGCAGCCGTATCAAGAATTCCTGAACCTGCGACAAACTTTAATTGAGGCCGAGCACCAGAGGGTTTATTCTTCGTGAAGTACATCACCATGAACATGAAGGGCACCGAAGTAACTCGCATTGCGAGAACTGGCCATAGTCCAGAGTTGTCGCTTGTATGACCCAGAATAACAAACAGGGAGCCGAACACAGACCCCGCACCAATTGACATCAGAAAGATTTTTCGCGGAGCCCTGCGATGATCAGGTCCAAGAATGTCACTCACTAATGCGATCGCGACCAGTGCTACCGGAATGCCACACAACGACAAGACGCTTGGGCGCTCTCCTAGTGATAACCCGACAATGACCGGCACTGCAGTAGCTGTTACTGCAGACACAGGTGCCACAACAGTCATGAAACCGCTTCCCATTGCCTTATAGAACGCAAGAAGACCAGATGCACCAGCGATGCCACCAACACCACCCCAGAACCAATCCGTCGCCGGTGGCGTGGGTACTCCCGATGCAAGAACAACAACGAGGAGAACAACAAGCCCACAGGCTTGTCCGACTGCCGTCACAGTAATTGGGGACACAGTACGACTAGCCCGACCTCCTGAATAATCAGCAATCCCATAAACGGCGGCTGCACACAGAGCCAACACGATTTCCATTACAAGCGACTTACTTCGTTAATACGCAGTACGAATGACATGAGTAAATACATCTAGTGGGCGCGACGGGGCTCGAACCCGGGACCCCCACCATGTCATGGTGGTGCTCTACCAACTGAGCTACACGCCCTTCAGGGCATCTTTATGATACTGACGATTGACGAAAATTCTGACTACTAACTAAAAATCGTCCCTAATCCGCCAGAAGCGAATAACTCACCGTCTCGAGCTGACATTCAACAGAACTTGACCAGAAACTGTCGATCCTCCCGCTATGGGTGCAAATTTTACTACCCATTGCCCACCAGGAGCACCAGGACCGACCCAGAACAAACCGCCATAGACACGTTGGAAACGATCACCAGACCCT
>SHUR01000037.1 GCA_009694565.1 Ilumatobacteraceae bacterium
CGCAAAAATGTGACATTGAAATTTTCAACACATGTTGTCTCAGTGGAACCAGGCGATGCGTCGTCTGAAGTGATTTTCGCTGATGGCTCATCGCAGTCGTTTGACATTGTGATTGGCGCTGATGGCATCCATTCTGTAGTGCGGCCATGTGTTGGCGGCATTGATAAGCCCCGATTCAGCGGCTCGGCTGCGTATCGTGCCTTGGTGCCGCGCAGTGCCGTGGAAGATTTACCGATTGAAGTAACGAACCGCATGGGGCCAGACCGCCATGTGGTTAGTTATTTCATTGGTCGAAATCGCAGCCATCTCAACCTTGTTTGTATTTCGCCAGAGGATTCCTGGGAAACCGAATCTTGGACTGAACAAGGAACCATGGAAGATTTGCTTTCACGCTTTGAAGGATGGTCTCCCGAGTTCCTCTCGCTCCTTGGTCGAGTTGAAGAACCAATCTTTCGGTGGGCGTTATATGACCGTGAACCATTGGAACAGTGGGGAATAGGTACGACCACGTTGCTTGGCGATGCGTGTCACCCGATGCTTCCGTTCATGGCGCAAGGTTCCTGCCAAGCAATAGAAGATGCCGTAGTTCTCGCACGGTGTCTATCAGATGTAAATACCAGTGACGCAACTAGTGCGCTTCGTAGGTACGAAGATGCCCGTCAGGGCCGTACCGCACAGGTACAAACATCATCATTTATGAACAGAGATCTCTTTCATATGGTTGATGGTCAAGAGCAGCGGGACCGAGACTTGATTTTCTCCATAAGCCCACCGGGAATGTCAATTCTGGATTGGGTGTACGAATACGACGCACTCACAGTCGCTGTTTAGTTAAACGGCGGGGATTATTTGAGAGAACTCGACTAAACGGCTATCAAGAAGTGCAGCCTGACGCACTTTGGCAATTTCGCGATACTTTGTGTTATCAAGTTTGTCAATGAAATGTTGACGTGTGGGGTAGCGCACAAGAATCGCGAGGTCCCAATCTTCGTCGCCGATAACCGTGTTCTTTGCCAGTCCCATCCAAATTGGTTCACTACCAAACTTCACGTCTTCAGCGTCATTCAGTTCGCCATACCGACGAAATGCCTGACTTCCAGTCATGCCGTCTACACCGAAACCATCAAGAGCCGTATCGCGAAACTTCAACAAGTTCAACATGACAATGGATTCGGTGGGGTCAAGTGCGCGCATCGCGTCGATAACTGCATCGTTTGCTTCAATATGGGGCATAGACAGAGAATAGTCAGTAACTCCTACATGTCCTGTATGTCATAGACTTTTCTCAATCAAGGGGGCACTATGAACGGTGATCAAATGATGAGGGCGCATTCAGCCACTCTTCCTGCACCACAATTTGATAATCCTGCGTGGGTGACCCCTGTTGCGTTAACTGATGCGCGGGTTGCCATTGTTACGTCGGCAGCGTT
This sequence comes from Ilumatobacteraceae bacterium, assembly GCA_009694565.1. Lineage (GTDB taxonomy): Bacteria > Actinomycetota > Acidimicrobiia > Acidimicrobiales > Ilumatobacteraceae > UBA2093. The sequence continues at coordinate 1,431 of SHUR01000037.1, forward strand.
ATACGCAGTTGGTGATGAAGCCTTCTCAGCAGGTGACACGGGCTATCGATTCATCGACCGTGATCGTCGTGATCTTGTTCTTGGCCACTGGAGTCCCAACTTTGATCAGATGGGTGTGAAGATGGATCTCAACGTGGTGTATCCCATTGATCGCCTTGAAGAACTAGCTGCGCAAGGAATCATTGGTTCTGTTGCGCCTCGGCATATTTCATTTGCTGGAAACCAACCAGACGATGTGTCAACTATTCGTTTGGATACCGGTCCGTCAGCAGCCGCGCAACTTCGTCAAGATGGCGTTGATGTTGTCATCTTGACTCCTGTTTGACCTCTTTGTACGCGCACCGTGAGTGTGCTTGCGCATATTTTTGAAGCTGCAGGAATTGCAACTGTTGTGTTGTCCTCTGTACGTGAGGTCGCACAAAAAGTTGCTCCGCCGCGAGCATTGCATTGTGAGTTTCCACTCGGCAGACCATTAGGAATTCCCAATGATGTTGAGTTTCAGATGGACGTATTAAGTCGGGCCTTTGCCCTTCTGAATGAGCCGTCTGGCCCAGTCCTTGTCGATCATCCGGTCGTGATTGAAGCAGATGAACAACCAGTATCTTGCGCTATTCCGCCGCGCTTTGATGCGACCCTTCCCCCAAGTGTTGATGAATCTCGCGGTTTGAAGAGGGCCTATAGCCGGGCGCTAGAACGCAGGGGAGTTACTTCAGTCGGCCGATGCATCACAGCAGATGAAGTGCCGAATTCATTGGCAGTTCTTCATGCGATAGCGAACGGCCAAGATTGGACAACTGCAGAGATTCCGGGTGGAAACGTAATGGCATTATGTCATGACATACGCACGTATTACGAAGAAGCAGCACTTGAATTAATCGATGGTCCAGCACCTGGCGGAAGAGCCATGGAGAATTGGTTCTTCGAAACGACAGAGGCCGGTGCAACTATTTTGAATGCACGCACAGCAATGAAAGTTGCTGGCGCAAAGTTTCCAATGTGGTTCTACATGGCTCCAGGAAATCGCTAAACGTTGATCATGCGGGGCGCGGGTCGCGCCACATGGTCCATAACGTCGGACAACCGTCGTCAGTAATTTCCTCAAGCACTGAGAACCCAAACCGTTCATAAAACGGAAGGTTCTCAGGCTTCTGAGTTTCTAGGTATGCCGGCATGTGGGTTGCGTCGCATACCTCTAAGCGATGAGTAAGCAGTGCTCCTCCGAGACCTTTGCCTTGAAACGCTGGGTCAACACCCAATAGTCCTAAATACCAATGCGGTTCTTTCGGGTGCTTCTTTGCCATTGCATCAAGGAGCTTAAGTCCCTTTAGACGATTACGTCCTTTGAGCAGGCCACGTGCGGACCGTAGCGATACGCGAAGTTCTTGTAGCCACGGGCGAGGTGCATCACCAGGTGCTAGCCACGATGCAGAAGCAACGACTCGACCATTACGGATGATGACTTCAACAATTCCGTGTTGCACGGCATCACGCATTACAGCCGTTGCATAATTAGGAAGCATCAGATGTTCGTGCACAGCGTTTCGTGAAAAGAATCCGAACATCGGATCTGGCCAGAAGGCTCTGCTGGTTGATGCAACAGAAGTGTGAAAATCTTCAGGTTTTAGATTTGTGATGTCGTTGTTAGTCATTTCATACCCCCAAAGCAGAAGTGAGATGTTTGAATAAATCGTAGTAGGTATCAAGTGCCGGAAACTGTGGAAACTCTTTTTTGATGTTGTCAGGTGCGTGAAAAAGAAATCCGGCATCTGCCGCAGCCAACATGGCAGTGTCGTTATATGAATCGCCCGCTGCTGCCACGCGGTAGTTCAGACCCTTGAATGCTTGTACCGCTTGTCGCTTCTGGTCTACTTGGCGCAGTTCAAAGTCAATGATGCGGTCATTTTCAACGATTAGTCGGTGGCAAAACAACGCTGGCCAATGCAATTGACGCATAAATGGCCGACCAAACTGTTCGAAGGTGTCAGACAGAATAATCACTTGCGTGCGTTCACGCAATGCGTCTAGAAAGTCAATTGCACCGTCCATGGGGGAGAGTTCTGCAATGACTGACTCAATGCGGCTCATCGTGAGGCCGTGTTGATTCAGAATCTTAATTCGTGACTTCATAAGGAGGTCATAGTTGGGTTCGTCACGTGTGGTGCGACGAAGTTCCGGAATACCCGTACTTTCTGCAACGGCAATCCAAATTTCGGGAATCAGGACTCCTTCAAGATCAAGTGTGACGATTCCTTGGTGGGGTGAGGTTGCGACGGCCATTGCTCTATTCTCGCATGTGGTTCTGGATTGTCGTGACACAATAAGGACATGACATATCCAGTATCAGTTACCCGTGACATTGCAGCTAGCCCAGAAAAAGTGTGGGCTCTCGTGACCGACTTGCCACGCATGGGTGAATGGTCCCCCGAGAATCAAGGTGGCGTGTGGGCAAAAGGTGCAACTGGCCCCGCTGTCGGTGCTCGCTTTGCCGGCAAGAACAAAAACGGCAAGAAGGCGTGGTCAACATCTGTTGAAGTCAATGTCTATGACGCACCGAAGAAGTTTTCGTTCGGCTTAATGGCTCTTGGAAAGAACTGGTGTGACTGGATCTATGAGATCGAGCCGACTGCAACAGGTTGTCGTGTGACACACAGTTGGGATGATCACCGAGCTTCGTGGGCTGACTTCTTAGGAAAACTTGTCAGTGGTGTTTCGAATCGCGCAACGCACAACCGCGCGAACATGGAAATCACTCTCGACAAATTGGCAGCTGCAGCAGTTAGCTGATTACTCAATCCGCAACGTAAAAGCCGGAGATGAATCTGGTCGGTACGGCAAAATAACGTCGTCGCCTATTCGCGAGAGTTGATGGTCGTACCCCGCCAGGTACGTGTCCCCAGTCGGAAGTCCAGAGATGCTGACATTTTTTGATTGTGGGCGACCAAGAATCATTGCGTAAGTGAATCCGTCGGCACCACGAGTAAGTCGAACAGTGTCTCCCTCTGAAGTGCTTAGTTCAGAGATTTCATGTGGTTTAGAAGCGTAAATTGCAGCACCATTTACCCGTAACCATTGACCAATTGCAAGTAAACGCTCTTGTTGAATCCATGGGATTTCACCCGATGCCATAGGTCCGACATTTAGCAAGAAGTTGCCACCTGCAGCAACAATGTTGATGAGCATGTGAATCAATTCGGTGGAAGTGGCATACGAAGAGTCATTCTCTTGCTCGTTGTAACCAAAGCTTGTGCCGATACCGCGACACACTTCGAATTTCTTACCTTCAAGAGGCGGGGTGGTGGTGTACTCGGGAGTTACAAAGTCGGCGTGAGCAGTGCCTTGCATTACACCAAGAAAATCAAAGCGGTCGTTTACAACGCCTTCTGGGTTTGTGTTGTAAAAATGTGCAAAGAGGTCTGCGGCCCCTGCACCAAAACCTGGATACCCAATGTCGTTCCACAATACGTCGGGTGAGTATCGGCTGATCAGTTCTCGGTAATGCGCATCAACGTATGCGTGGTACGCGTCGTCTTGAGGAATGGCTTTGTATAACGACGCCCATCCGTCAATACCGAGACCTTGGAATGTCCAGTCAATACCGCCCGAGTAATACAGCCCTAGTCGCATGCCGTGTGATCGAATTGCCTCTGCGCATTCACCAACGATGTCTCGAGTCGATGTCCACTGCGGACCTTTGTGCGGATTAGGCGTTTTGCTTGGCCACAACAGAACGCCATCATGGTGCTTAGTTCCCATCACGCAATATTTGGCACCTGAAGCAGCGAATAGTTCACCCCATCGTTCTGGTTGCCAGCCTTGTGATGCTTCAAAGAATTGTGGAACAAAGTCGTCGTATGGTTGATTGCCATATTTTTCAGCATGGTGTAATGCAGCAGGAGATCCGGAGGTTTGTAATGAGTTCCAGTACCACTCGGAGTAAGGACTTTCTGTGAACGCTTCACGTTCGCCTTTCTTGGCAGCCAGGGTGAACGGGTCGTCAGAAACTGGGGCAAATGCCGGGATGGTGGAAGAAAACCAATGCACAAAAATGCCAAATTTTGCACCGTCGTACCATTGCGGAACCTGATGTGATTTCAATGACTCAAGGTCTGATGTGTATTGCCCCATCGCCTTACGGTAGACCACTATTTGCCCCGTCAAGTTGTTGGAATAGACCCGTTATCTAAAGGTATGCAAGGCTGATACCCCTAACGGAGGTACATCATGGAAATTCTCACCGAACTCACTAAAAACATTCTTGTCATCACTCTGAATCGTCCTGAAGCAGGAAATTCCCTTAACGGGGCACTTAGCGAAGGCCTTTCCAATGCATTGTCTGATGCAGCAACTAATCCAGAAGTGCGCGCCATTGTTGTCACGGGTGCAGGTGAAAAAGTTTTTTGTGCGGGCATGGACTTGAAGGCATTTGCTGCTGGTGAAGATCTTGCAAAAATTGGGATGGGTTTTACGGCACTACGCAATTGCACCAAGCCATTGATTGCAGCAGTGAACGGTCATGCTCTTGCCGGCGGTTTTGAAGTTGTCATGCTGTGTGACTTGATTGTTTCGATCGAGACTGCACGTTTTGGAATTCCTGAAGTGAAGCGCGGGCTTTTTGCCGCTGGTGGTGGCGTGCGTTTACCGGCACGGATTCCGTTGGCAGTTGCAATGGAGATGGGTTTGACCGGTGACCCTATTGATGCGGTTCGTGCAAAAGAATTGGGCCTTATTAATCAGGTAGTTCCCGCGTCAGAGTTGCTCGATGCTGCGTTGGCACTTGCTGCCCGCATCACGGTGAACGGGCCGCTTGCAGTGCAAGCAACAAAGCAACTCATGCTTGATGAGATAGGCGATGGCAATCCTGCCTTGTTGGGTCAACTTCAGCGTTCAGTGTTCAGCAGTGAAGATGCCAAAGAAGGTCCTCGTGCATTTGCGGAGAAGCGTGCTCCGAATTGGCAAGGTAAATAGTCTCGTGACCGTGGGTGTTGATTCTTCGCCTACCATTACGCCGTGACACAGAATTATGGCGATAACGCATCAACATTTGAATCCTCCACTACGTACTCGTCGTATTTGCGAGTCGATGAACTGTTGTCATTGCAGACTCCTTTGTCTGATAACCCTGAACATGATGAATTGTTGTTCATTGTTATCCATCAGAGTTATGAACTGTGGTTCAAATCGATACTTCACGAGATGGCACGTGCTCAAGAGTTATTGATACAGGGTCTCACGCACCCAGTTCTTGCTGCACTAGGACGAGTAAGAACAATTCTGAAAGTGCTCGTTGGTCAAGTCGACATTTTGGAAACAATGACACCCTTACAGTTCAATACTTTTCGTGATCGACTTGAGGCAGCGAGCGGTTTTCAGTCGGGGCAATTTCGAGAAATTGAAGCAGTTCTTGGTCGGCGTGATTCGTCGATGGTCACCCATTATTCTCCCACTAGCGACATGCATAAAAGAATTTCTTCGGCGATGTCGCGACCATCGTTGTGGGATTCAGTTCTGCGATATTTAGAACTTCGATCGCACCACATTCCTCGTGATATTTTGAATCGAGATGTGAGCGCGCCGTATGTGGCACATGATGAGGTCCAACAAGCATTGATCGCCGCTTATCGAACTGACCCAGAGGCGGCGTTATTGCTGGAGCGCCTTGTCGATATAGATGAAGGTTTACAAGAGTGGCGTTACCGTCACGTGAAGATGGTGGAACGCACCATTGGCATGAAAATGGGTACTGGCGGATCTTCTGGCGTTAAGTACCTCATCGACACGTTGTTTAATCCTGTATTTCCCGATTTATGGAACGTGCGAGTGCTGTTCTAGGGCATTGCTAGTGTTCAGGTCATGACAAAAGCAATTCTTACTAAAGACTCCATTGACCTTGGCATCGTTGTCTGCGATGCGGATGCATCGTTGGCTTTTTACCGCGACACTCTTGGTTTCTCATTTGAAGGTGAAATGCCAATGCCAGGCGGCGGAACCATGTATCGCATCTTGGCCGGCACCACTTTGTTGAAATTAGTAAAGGCCAATAACGATCCTGCAAAAGCTGCAGGTGGCGGCATCACAGGTGCATGCGGGTATCGCTACTTCACATTGAGTGTTAGCAATCTTGAAGAAATCACCACAGCGTGTGGAACAGCTGGCTACAAAGTTGTTGTTGCGCCGCGCGAAATTCGACCGGGAATCAGTATTTCCATTGTGGAAGACCCTGATGGCAACTGGGTTGAGTTTCTTCAATCTGCGTAAAGTGACATCACGGCTGCCTGCATAGGCAGTGACGGCACTGCGCCGCGAACAGTTGTTGCAAGCGCGCCAGCAACAGAAGCAATTTGTGCGGCACGTTGTATGTCCTTGCCTCGTGCTATTTCTGCACATAGCGCACCGGTAAATGCATCTCCCGCACCAACGGTGTCAATGGCATCGACTGTATATGGTGCGATCGGTGTTGTAGACGTGGCATTTGAGATTTCAGCGCCACGTTCGCCCAATGTGGTGACAACAGTTGCAACACCAGCGCCAAGCAAGAACTGGGCGCCGCCCAACATGGTTGATTCGGTTTCATTTGGTACTGCAATATCGCAGAGTGCCAAAAGTTCAGTGGAAAGAGTTGTTGCAGGCGCTGGATTGAGAACTCTGATTGCGTCTTGTGCTTGCGCAAATACCTGAGCAATAGCTGGGAGAGGTATTTCTAACTGAGCAAGTATTACTTTTGTGTGCGGAACGGTGATTGCAGTGTTGCCGACCTGCGCATTAGCACCAGCCACAATAACAATTGTGTTCTCACCCGATGCATCAACTGTGATGAACGCGCGGCCAGTCGGTGCGTCAACTGTGATCAGTTGAGACGTGTCAATGCCCTCAGAATTGAGAAGCTCGCGCAACATCTGTCCTGCGCTGTCATTACCGACGCATCCGATTAATGCAGTGCGTGCGCCCATGCGGGCACATGCCACTGCTTGATTGAGGCCTTTGCCGCCAGCATGTTCTGCGTACGTGACGGCGCGAAGAGTTTCTCCGGGAGAGGGGAGATGTTCTGTGGTGCTGACAAGGTCAAGGTTGCAACTACCCACAACCACGACATCAAATTCGGTGGAATCTCCCATCTATGAACTCTCGCATATCGGCACTAAGGTCTGCTACATGACGGCGAAAATAAAGATGATTGTTGACTGTGATCCGGGCCACGACGATGCAATGGCGTTGGTCGTTGCTGCTCGACACGCTGACCTATTAGGAGTCACAACTGTTGCGGGGAATGCACCGTTGTCATCAACAACGCGAAATGCGCGGATTGTTCTTGATCTCATTGGCTCCCAATTGCCAGTTCATTCAGGCGCGGATCGACCTTTGGTGGCACCGCCACATACTGCTCAACATGTGCATGGAAAGAGTGGACTTGATGGAGCTGATTTACCTGAACCCTCGCGCGGTCCTGATAGCGAAAATGCAGTTGAGTTCATTATCGAAACATGTCGGGCTACAGAAGGTGTCTGGCTTGTTCCAATTGGCCCGTTGACAAACATTGCATTGGCGCTTCGTGCGGCACCAGATCTTGGTTCTCGAATTGCTGGCATCTCACTGATGGGTGGCGGCACATTTGGCAACGTGTCGGCAGCAGCTGAGTTCAATGTGTGGGCAGACCCGGAAGCTGCAGACATAGTGTTTCGGTATGGCGGGAAATTGATGATGAGCGGGCTTGATGTCACCCACCAGTTTCAGGCCACGCCGGAACGCCTTGCTTCTATTCGCGCGATTCCTGGACAATTGCCGAATGTGCTTGCAGATCTGTTGGCTTTCTATTCGAAGTCGTACATCGACTACCACCTCAATATGACAGGTGCAGCGGTGCATGACCCATGCGCGGTGCTGGTGCTCACGCATCCCCATCTATTCACTATTACGCCACATCGCGTTGATATTGAGTTGCGCGGTGAACACACCCGTGGAATGACGATGATTGATAGGCGTCAATACAAGACACCAACTACCCCAAATTGCGACGTTGTATGGAATGTAGATGCGATTCCAGCATTCGATGTGTTGACTGAGGCTATTAACCACTTCGCCTGACTACTATTGGTTCATGCGTCGTAACCCGCTTTTGGCGATTTTCACCACTGTTTTTATTGATCTTGTTGGGTTCGGAATTCTTATTCCGGTGTTTCCACTTCTTATTGGTATTGGTTCACCCTTTCGTGTGACTCCTGAGTCATGGTCTTTTACTAAGGGACTCATAATGCTTGGTTGGCTTCAAGCGATTTATCCTTTCTGCACATTTATTGCGTCACCAATCCTCGGGCAGTTGTCAGACCGACATGGCCGTCGCCCAGTGTTAGCGCTTTCAATTTTTGGTACTTCGATTGGGTATGTGTTGTTCGCCATCGGAATTAGTACTGCAAACATTCCACTGTTGTTTGCAGGGCGAGCACTTGATGGTTTCACTGGTGGCAACTTGGCCGTAGCTAATGCTGCGATTGGTGACATCAGTACCAATGAGAATCGTGCGAAGAATTTTGGTGCACTGGGTGCTGCATTCGGACTTGGTTTCATTGTTGGTCCATATCTAGGCGGAAAACTCAGTTCGCCTCACGTCAGTTTCTATGGCCTCTTTGATACGCCGGGCTGGTTCGGGGCAACAACACCGTTCTGGTTCGCGGCAATTATTGCGATGTTAAACTGCGTTGCAGTACTTACGACATTTCCTGAAACTCTGAAAGAAAAGTTCCACGCTGGCAAATTGAATGCGTTCCAAGCCATCTCTAATGTGGTTGTTGGTTTCAAATCTGAAAGACTTCGCTCGATTCTGATTTCGGGCTTCTTGTTCAGCATGGGCTTCACATTCTTCACCACATTCTTTGGTATTTATCTTCGTAACAACTTCAATTTCGGCCCGTCTAAAACTGGAGACTATTTCGCAATTGTGGGTCTCTTCATTGCTTTCTCACAAGCTGTGCTTGTTGCTCGAGTTTCAAAGAAACTGGCGGACTACTCAGTGCTTCGGTTCAGTCTGTTTGGTAATGCGGCATTGATGTTGTTGTACTTTGCAGTTCCGACGTCGTTCTCGTTTGGCTTGTACTTAGTCATTCCGTTCTTCACCGCGTTTAATGGCCTCACAATGGCAAACATGACAAGCCTCATCAGCCGTTCTGCAGAGCCAGGTCAACAAGGTCAGGCCATGGGCATCTACTCAAGCGTGCAGAGCCTTGCTCAAGTACCAGCCTCAATCTTGGTGGGGTACATCACCACAAGCGTCACATCTAGTCAGCCGTTGGTAGTCGCATCGGTTTGTATTGCCCTTGGTGGTCTGTTCTTCGTATTTCTCTTCAAGCCAACGTACGTCTCGTCTTCAGTGGGTGCCCCAGTTGAAGCGCCGAGCCACTAACAGTCACCTGTTCTCCCGAGTTCATTGCATTCTCTCTGACTAGTAATTGGAGGGTTTGCCCTCGCATACAATTTGGTGAACAAGGGAGACGGTCATGGCATCGCAGCAAGTATTTCCACTACGCATTAGAGGTGCACTTGGTTCGCCCTACTCGTTAAAAATGCGAGCAGTTTTGCGTTATCGCCAGATTCCGTTTAAGTGGGTACCGGCTAATTCCAAATGGGATGACTTGCCACCGTTTCCTCTCATTCCTGCAATCGCATTCCCTGACGCAACCGGTGCATACACAGACACAATGATTGACTCAAGCCCGCTCATCATGCGTCTCGAGGGAATGTATTCAGAGCGCAGTCTTGTGCCGACAGATGCTGTTGTTGCATTCATTGACTACCTGCTTGAGGATTACGCCGATGAGTGGATAACAAAGCAGATGTATCACTATCGCTGGTACTACGACGACGCGATTGATAAGGCTGGCAAATTGTTGCCACTTGATGGTGATCAACAGATGCCAGCCGAAACGTTGGCACGAGGAACCAAATACATCGCTGAACGGCAAATTAGTCGGCGTGCGCTAGTGGGTTCAACGGAAGAGAACAAACCAGCAATTGAAGAGTCGTACCATCGCTTGCTCGACATGATGCAGGCTCATCTTGAGGTTGCACCGTTCCTCTTGGGTGATCGACCAGGACGTGGAGATTTCGGTCTGTTCGGTCAAATGACCGAACTATTGCGATGGGATCCTGAATCGGTACGTATTGGTATTGAACGCGCACCGCGAATGGTGAACTGGGTGGAACGCACTGATGATTTGTCATGGTGGGATGTCGATGGAAACAATGGTTGGGTAACACGCGATGCAATTCATCCCACCGTTCTTGCCTTGTTGCCAGAGATTGGTCGCACCTATGCACCGTTCCTGCTTGCTAACGAAGCTGCGATGGAAGCAGGGGCAGAAACCTTCTCCTGCGTTATTGATGGGCATCCATATAGCCAGGGAACGTTCGTGTATCAACGTAAATGCTTGAAGTGGATTCGCGAAGAATACGCAAAGCTTTCGGTTAATGATCGCCTTGACGTCGATGCATTGTTGGCAGGTACTGGTTGTGAGATTCTGTTCACGTCATGAGCACATCTACCGTCACGCTGTTTGGTCACTGGATCTGCCCATTTTCAGTGCGCGTAGAGTTTGCATTGGCTCAACGCGGCATTGAATACACGGTTGTTGATGTTCCGCCGCGCGCTGTGCGCCCGAAAGGGTTTGTGGTGCCAGAGGAGTTCATTGCTCATAGTCCAAAACTTGAAGTGCCGATGGTGAAAATTGATGGCAAATATCTTGCTGATTCAATTCCCATTCTTGAATGGTTGGAAGAGAAGTTTCCTGACTCGCCGTTATTGCCAGTGGGCGATACTGCACAAGCAGTGGTGCGTGAACGAGTCGAGTGGATGAACAAGCACGTGTACCGGCCAATGATTGGTGTGTATTACGGAACTGATGTTGCGTTGATTCAGGAATCAAGCGTGGCCTTCATAAAGGCAATGGAAACTGTTGATCAGTGGCTACAGACTTCACCGTGGCTTGCTGGAGAAACTCCGACACTTGCAGAAGCAATCATGGCTGGCGTGTACACACGACTTGATGGGCTGCGTCAACTAGGTCTCACTGGTGAACTTCCCGCATCGGTGCAACAGCATCTTGAACGCTGCACACTGCTTGTTGGTTGGGAAAAAGTACAGTGGTCTGCAGAACAAACGACTGATTTTGTTGGTCGGTTCCTTAAGTTCCGCGAGATACAGAACTCAAGCAAAAACTAAAACTAAATCTGAAGTATCGTGGGCGCGTGGCCACGAACGCAAAGATGAAGAAAGAGTTGTCTGAACTCTGGAAGATCAGAGAATTTCGTCATCTTCTTATCGCACGGGTCATCAGTAACTTGGGCAACGGAATTACTCCAATTGCTCTTGCTTTTGGCGTATTGGCTTTGCCTGGTGCCGATGCCGGGTCTTTGAGCCTGGTTACGACTTCAATGATGGTTCCATTGGTGCTGTTTATGTTGATTGGCGGGGTCGCGGCTGACAGGTTTGGTCGAACTCATTTAGTCGGAGTCACTGACATCATCGGCAGTGTTTTTGTTGCGATCAGTGCAATTGCATTTATCTCCGGCAACGCCTCGATACCACTGTTGTGTTTCAACGGTTTTGTATTCGGAGTTCTTAATGCCCTGTGGTATCCGGCGTTCAGCGGCATCATGCCTCTGATTGTTCCGAATCCTCTTTTGCAGGCAGCTAACTCATTGGTTGGCATTGGGGCCAATTTGGGTTTCACACTCGGTGCCAGTGTTGCTGGCATTGTTGTCTCAACAGCGGGCCCAGGTTGGGGGCTTTTGATTGATGCTGGGACTTTTTTGATTGCGGGTGTTTTGGTGTATCGAATGAAGGTGCCGAACAGCACGCCACTTGCTGAAGGGGAGAAGCGTGACTCAATTTTTTCGCAATTGCGAGAAGGCTGGTTTGAATTCTCATCACGCAAATGGATTGTGTATGTCGTTGTCGGCTATTCCTTTTTCTATTTGGGCTTCGAAGGATTCCTCGGAGTGTTAGCACCGGTTCAAATAAAGGAAGCGATGGGTGGCGCCAAGGACATGGGCATCATGATGTTTGGGTTCGGAATTGGAGCAATTTTGGGCACGGTGTTCGCACTAAAGCTTCGACCACGCCGGCCACTTTTATTGGGGCTAGGGGTATTGCCTGTGGCGGCGCTCTGGGCGTTTGCACTTGCAGTGCCGTTGCCGTTGTGGGTGCTTTTCATCACTGCACTGGGCACTGGCATCGGGATGGATTTGATGTATGCGAATTGGATGACCACTCTTCAAACGCATGTTCCAGACGAAGCTTTGTCTCGCGTGAGTTCCTATGATGCTTTTGGCTCAATGGTATTTGCACCTGTTGGTCTATTCCTGGCTGGCCCGTTCACGCATCTTGTGGGCGCACCAACAGCATTAGTTACTGTCGGTATCATCATTGCATTAGCCACTTCGTTGCCGCTCCTGTCTAAAGAAGTACGACAGATAGAACGAATAGATACTTAAGCGCGAACTAGTCGACCAGGACGAGCGCCAGTGTCCACACCATCACGACGAGTAATTGCACCATTCACAATAGTGGCCACGTAGCCATCTGCAGATTGCAAAAGTCTGCGACCACCAGCTGGTAAATCGTTTTCCGCATGTGGTGCGTTAAGTCGCAAGTTTTCAAAGTCAATGATGTTGATATCAGCGCGCATGCCTTCTGCAACTTGCCCACGATCTGAAAGGCCAATCACCTCGGCGGTAGCGGTTGTTTGGATACGTACTGCTTCTTCAATGCTGAGTTTTGGTCCACGAT
>SHUR01000038.1 GCA_009694565.1 Ilumatobacteraceae bacterium
CGTACTGCGCGCGCTAAAACAACAGTTTCTAAGTCGCGGCCTTGGCGTGTGAGCTCAGCCACGTCATCACGGTGTGAAATGTGCGCAACGTCTTGAGCAATGATTGGGCCTTCATCTAAAACGTCGCTGACATAATGCGCAGTGGCTCCGATGACTTTAACTCCGCGATCATGAGCTTGACGATATGGATTAGCACCAATGAACGCTGGCAGGAACGAATGATGAATGTTGATCATGCGGCCAGCCCACGGTGCAACAAGTGACGGTGGCATCACCAACATGTACCGCGCAAGTATCACAAGGTCAAGTTCGAGTGATTGCAGTAACTCACCAAGTTGTGCTTCTTGTTCCGAGCGCGCAGTCGCACTATCGCCAACCGCGACATGATGAAACGGCAAGCTAAACGATGTTGCAAGTGATTGTGCGTCAACATGATTTGAAATAATTGCCGCAATGTCAAGACCAAGATCACCGTATGTTGTGCGCGCTAATAAGTCAGCTGCGCAATGTAATTGCTTTGAACACAAAATGGCGGTGCGTGGTTTCCACGGCAACGCATCAAGAGTGAATGACATATTCCAATGCGATGCAAGTGGTGCAAAGCCTGCTGCAAGAGTGTTGATAGGGGTTGTGCCTGCATGTGTGAATTCCACGCGTTGAAAAAACATGGCATCTGCAACGTCCGTGTGCTGCTCTGCGTGCACGATATTGCCGCCAACAGAACCCACCCATGTAGCGACAGCGGCCACAATGCCCGGCTGGTCGGGACAAGAGATGAGAAGAGCGGCCGAAGGGTTCACAGAGGGTGAAGGGTAACGGGAAGCGAGTGGTGGAGACGATGGGAATCGAACCCACGACCTCCTGCTTGCAAAGCAGGCGCTCTACCAATTGAGCTACGTCCCCGTATTTACGGCTCGGTCAGGTTATCGGGAAAGACAGAGAGAGGACTCTAATCACCCTCCTTCCGCAAGGGCTGAAGGGTACCCTTGCTTCATGGCAAGCGACCTGATCTATGCATTTCGAATCATGCGCTTACCCCTTCTCGATGCGGGCGGGGCTGCAATTGGACGCATCGACGACATTGTGGTGGTTCCTGGTCGTAGCGGAGATGCCCCTCGGGTCACTGGTTTTGTAGCCACCAGCCAGCGTCGCCGCATCTTTGTGAACGCCAATCGGATTCAGTCCCTTGATACCGAAGGCGCCCGCCTACGTAGTTGGGACGTTGACCTAAACCCCTTCAAGCCTCGTCAGGGTGAGCACATGCTCGGGGCCGACATCATTGATAAGCGTCTGAACGGCGAGGCCATCAGCGACGTGGCCCTGCGCCCCACCATTGGTGCCCGTGAATCGGGCTGGGAGGTCGCCAAGGTCCGCCTCACCCGCCGTGGGGTTCTCGGCCGGCGTTCCACATACCGCTTGGTCGACTGGACCGAAGTGGGCACCCTATTTGCCCCTGCCACCGAAATGGCGGCCGAAGCTGCTCGCCTTCGTGACATGCACCCGAGCGACGTAGCTGGCGTCGTGCGTGCGTTGCCATTTGCTCAGCGTCAGTTGTTGGCAAAAGAAATGGACGATGATCGTCTTGCCGACTTGCTGGAAGAAATGCCAGAGAGCGAACAGTTAGCGCTGATTGCAAACCTTGACATGGATCGCCTGATCGACGTGTTGGAAGAAATGCAGTTCGACGACCTTGCCGACTTGTTGGCAGAGATGCCTGCACAACAACGTTCTCGCGTGTTGGAAGCAATGGATGACGATGATGCCGATGTTGTGCGTTCGTTGTTGTCATATGCGCCAGGTACTGCTGGTGCTTTAATGACACCTGAAATTATTGTGATGGGTTCTACTGCCACTGTTGCTGAAGCATTGGCGCAAGTACGTAACCCTGAATGGCTTGTCTCTATTGCCGCACAAGTGTTTGTGACGCAACCACCATTCAAAGCGCCAACAGGTACGTACCTTGGCGTTGTGCACTTGCAGCGTCTACTGCGCGAACCACCAAGCACCGAATTAGGCCGTTGCGTTTCGAACGAACCGACTGTTACGGCAAACCAGTCAGACCGTGAAGTTGCCGAGTTCTTAGCGTCGTACAACCTTCTTGCTGTTGGTGTGTGTGATGATGCCGGACATCTATTGGGCGCGATCACAGTGGACGACGTGCTTGACCGAATGTTGCCAGCCGACTGGAGACAGCGCAGGCGTCAGGCAGCGACATCATGAAGCGCCGCACCGATCTAACAACACCACGCCAGCGCCGTCGCGTTGGTATTCACTATGACCCCGATGCATTCGGCGCGTTCAGCGAAGCCATTGCCCGTTTCTTGGGCACAGGTCGGTACTTAGTTATTCAGTCATTTGTCGTTGTTGGCTGGGTCATTGTCAACGTCTACAAGCCATTTCAGTTTGACGGATATCCGTTTATCTTCCTCACACTGATTTTGTCATTGCAGGCGTCATATGCTGCACCGCTTATCTTGCTTGCACAAAATCGTCAAGAAGATCGTGACAACGAACAGCTTGAACGTGATCGCGGTTTAGCAGCACGCACACAAGCAGATACTGAGTACTTAGCGCGTGAATTAGCTGGTGTCCGTTTGGTGTTGGCAGATCTTGTCACTATGGAAGATCTGCGTGAACAAACCGAAGCAATTGCCGAGGCGCTTGAAAAACTCAACGCTGCTGTATTGCAGCAACAACCAGATCCACAGCCTGGCGAGTAGCAACTGCAAATTCGCGTGGCATCAAAATTGGTGCCATGTGATCGCCATCGAGTTCCAGAATCTGTGCAGTAACTGCTGCAGCAAGTGCATGTTGTTTGTGCGGCAACACCACGGTGTCGCGCAAGGTCAAAACAAAGCTTGATGGTTTGCGTAATGTGCTCGCGAATCCACGCGCATCAAACATTGCAATCCCTTTGCCAGCTTCAGCAATCATCCACGGATCATTGCGGCGGTTCTCTGCAATCATCCATGGCACATAGCGGCGGGTTTCGTGCCCACGTGGCAATGTGCGATTGAAAAAGAAACGAAGAACTCGGGGGCGGCTAATGAAGTGCGCCATTGGCCCAATGAATCGCATCCTGCGTCGTTCGCGGGGTGTACCGCTCCACTCAAGTGCAGTTGCCTGCAACACCATGCCCTCAACCAGTTCTGGGTGACGCTGTGCTGTCAGCAAACTGATGGGGCCTCCCATGGAATAGCCGACTGTAATTACAGACGTAGCGCCGAGTTCTTTGGCCACTGCGGCCGCGTCATCTGCACAATCTTCCAATGTCACCGGAACACTTGGTCGTAATCCCCTACCGTGACCACGATGGTCAACACCAATGATCGAGAAATGTTGAGACAGTTCCTCGTATGCGGCAAAAAACTGCGAGTCACATGATGCAGTCCAGCCATGCAACAACAACAGTGTTGGTGCAGATGAATCTGCGTGTTGATGGTGACGAACAAACATTTCGCCACGACCTGGTACGTCGACAATTTTTCCAGGTAACACGAAGGGGGCTTCGCCCGCTGCAGAGTTTCTTACCGACATGTTTTGCATACTCCTACTACATCAAGTCGATGATGAGCCATGACAAAACCTGCGTGCTCTGCAACAAGGACTAACGCTTCATCAAGCGTGTGTTCAATATCATCAGGAATTCGCACATCAGCAACAGCACCACACACACTGCACACCATGTGATGATGATGTCCCATGATTGCTTCGCTCAGTTCATACCGAGCCCACTCGTCGGTTGTGATCACTCGAATAACAACGCCCGCGTTTTCTAACACCGACAAGTTGCGGTACGCCGATGATTGTGCGAGTCCTGTGGTGGCAGACAAGATCTCAGGAATTGACAATGGCCGGTCAGCTCCCGACAGCGCCGCCACAATGTCTTGCCTACCCGACGTAAAACGTTGACCAATTTCAGCAAGTTTGGTGGCGACATGATGAGCGACATCTGCTGTCGCCACGGAATCTGCTGCGTGCTGGTGCGTTGTCATGCTGCAGACGCTATCGAGAATGAGTGAGAATCAAATGTTGATACGCGCCAACGCTGCGTGCACCAAGGCGTCCACCAGTGATTCTGAGTCCGCAATGGAGCCAGGCCGAAGCACAAACTTGCCCTGTTCATTCTGGGTGGCAAGGGGACGCTGTCGCGGGCCACGACCAAACGTAAACGCAGGCGCAATGCGATGTACCTGCCACTCCATCAGAGGCCGCATGAGGCGCCCCAAATCCTCCTGCGACAAGGATGCGATGTCGGCCTCGATCACAGCAAGAGCTGCAAGTGCAACCCGCGCGCCAGACCGAGCTGATTGCACCCATGTCATAACTTCGTCTTTCATGTCTGGCATATCGCGAACTGACTCCCACCACGTGCGTGATGGATTCTCCCCTGGCCAATGCAGGTCACCACGGTATGCAGTTGCCTCAGCGAGTAATCGCCAACCATCGCGATCAACTGTTGTGTTCCACGCAGCCATCTCATTCTCACCGCGCCACCAGGCTGCAGCAGATTCCAACATCACCATTGATGCGCGTGGTTCCACCATGGGGTTCCACAAGAAACCACTGCAAACATTTTGCAGACCTTGTTCACGGCCCTGCAGTGGTCCGAGATGCATGTGTGCATGCATCAGCGCATCATTGACAGGTGCGTTATCCCATACCAATGGTGCACGACCACCCGTTACTTCGCGGCGTGCAATGGCATCATTAACCGTGATGGTGTTGTTGACAACGTAATTTCCGGTCCACATCACCTCAATGCCATCGCCAAGACCATCGCATAGTGCATCAAGATACGGAGACGATGTGAGACCAGCGTAATGAGTTGGTGTAATCCATACGGGAACATTCAATGCATCACGCACTGCATGTGCAATGCGCTGATGATCGGCGGCTGCGTTCAACACAGGTAAATCGTCGAAGCACAACACAACTGCTGTCGCACCAGCATCTACGGCTGGGCGAAGCTTGTTGATGACTTGCGCGTTTGTCGCACCAGAACCTGGCGTAAGGCCAATCACAAAATTCACGCTGGCGTGACGCGATGACAATTCAACAAATTGTTCAAGCTCTTCAGGTGTAAATGGTTGATCCCACAGTTCGCGATGGCGCGGTTCCAATTTCGCAGCCCATACATATGAGTTCCAGCCCCATGCAGCCATCGTGTCGAAGATATGAAGCCGCTCGGTGAGTGAATACGGCGCGCCATAAAACCCTTCAATGATGCCGAGTATGGGGGCGTTCATGTTTACCGTCCGATGAATTGATGCAGAATCGTGCCGCTATCCAACACGCCATCCAAAATAAAATCGTTGGGAACTTCGTGTTGGCCCAAGTTATACACTCCTGGCGGAACAGTTCCGTTCAACAACACCCGAGCAGCGTGAGCAGCAACTGACCCAGTGATGGTGGCGATGCGATCAGCAATGCCAACAATTTCAACATGACGTCGTCCGTCGCGCACGCCACGCACTTCGACTCGAAGTCCACCGAGGCTTCCTTCTGCATGCGGAGGCGACAGCATGGGTAGTCGCGCGGTTAGTCGGTCACGACGTGTTGCTGACACTCGTGCAGTGATGCGTTGTAACGATGGCGCAATGCGTTGGAGCAATACAGGCTCAGGGCTTGCAAAGCGGTAACAATCGCGCGCGCCTACGGGGTCTGGAAACCAGCAGAGTTCGCGTCCGCTGCCCGCAGGGCGTTGTAGCCATTCGCCTTCGTGCCAGCCAATAGAAACGCCCGCCAAACTGTCGTGATGTTGGCGAGCACATTGCGGCCCACCTGTTCCGTGCACAGCAACGTGTACTTCATCAATTGATTCAAATGCGCGAGTGACGTGATGAACTAACAAACCTGTCATGCCCGGGGAACATGCTGCACCGACGATGACGGGTACTTTGCGCGCCAATGCTCTGTCTTGAATATCGAGCAATGCCAATACGTCAGCCAAGTTGTCACTCACAGACACAACAGCAATGCCCTGGGCAACAAACGTTGCGGCCAACGCAGAGTGCGGTGCACCGTGAGCAAGAACCACAACACCGCAATCAAACAAGTCGGTGGCATGACGCAAAGGCGCGACACGTGGACGCAACCCAAGGGTATGAAGTTGAGCCGCAACGCGCGTGCCCACGACTCCAGAACCAATGATCCCGATTTCGAAATTAGCGGGAGTGCTCATAGTGATTAGCGCTGAGGGGTGACCTCGCGCCACCCGCCTTGGGACGGAGCTTCGGGGCTTTTGCTACGTGTGCGCAGCACTGTTGCCACGATGCCGCCGATGGAGATGGCGAGGAGTACTTGGCGTATGAATTTCACGAAGTTCTCCTTATCTTTTGGTGGGGCTAGCAAGAATCGAACTTGCGACCTCATCCTTATCAGGGATGCGCTCTAACCGACTGAGCTATAGCCCCGTATGGGACTGCTCACTCTACCTTTGGGTATGGTCAGGCTCAACCGTGCGGGCCACCACTTCTTCTTCCAGCACCGTGACTCTGATTCCGCCGACCAATTCGGTGATCAAATTGAAGACAACGGCTGCCAAAACCCACATTCCTGCGCCGAGAGCGATGCCAAAGAGGCCAAAAAACGCCGTGGCCCGAAATAGAGCGACTCCTTTGAAAGTAAAAGAATCCCATCCAAACGATGCCAAGAACTGCTCGACGTTGTCGATGGTGCCGGTGGCTGAACCCACATTCCATAGCAAGAACCCTGTGATGAGAACCACGATGTACAGGGCGGCATGAAAGACGATGGCCACTTTGAACACGGTCCACGCATCAACATCTCTGATGACGCGGGTGACCTTGCGCACGCGATGACGCTGAGTCACTGATTCTGAATTCATAGCCACTCTGTGAGTGTATTGACTGTGGCTACCCCAACTGGGTCACGGTGATGCCAGCGCTGTGGCCGTTAGTGATCCACTGCGGATTATGACGGTAACAACAGGCCCATCCGTTGTGATCTGAGCGATGTTGATATGCAATGCGTCGGCGAGTTTCTTTGCCGAGGCCAGATCGCGTGATACATAGGCAAGCGCAATTGCATCAGCATTGTTTTGCGCGCGCGCAATGTCGCCGTATCGAGACGTGACGCCAAGAATGCACACAACGCCGACCGCGGTGATGGCCCACCACCATAAAGACAAAATGGTCACGCTTCCGCGTGAAGAATTAGTCGTCGTCTGTGGAAAGGATTGGCGCAACCGAGGCAACTACTGCTCCGTCGTCAAGGTTCATAAGACGCACACCTGTTGCTGTGCGACCTTGACTGGAGATCTGCTTGACCTCGGTGCGGATTGTTACTCCGTTTGATGCGATTGCAACGATTTCGTCTTCAAGACCCACCATGAATGCGGCAACAACTTTGCCCTTCTTGCCGGTGACCTTGACGCCAATAACGCCTTGTGTTCCTCGGCCCTTACGTGGGAAGTGAACGATCTGTGTGCGCTTTGCATACCCAGCATCGGTGACGATGAGCAATGCGTCATCGCCGCGACCTGGGTCTGCAGACACCACTTCGTCGCCCGGCTTCATACGCATTCCACGCACACCCGCTGCTGTGCGACCCATTGGTCGTACTTCGTTTTCGCTGAAGCGAATGACTTGGCCGCTACGGCTAGCAATAAAGATGTCGTCGTCGCCCGATGTTTCAATCACGCGTACCAGTTCGTCATCTTCTTTCAAGCCGAGTGCGATGAGACCATCACGGCGGCTTGAGTTGTATGCGTCGAATGCTGTCTTTTTGACTTGACCAGACTTCGTGACGAAGAACAAGAACCGCTCACCCGGGAATTCGCGCGTGTCAATGATGGCTTGAACGATTTCGCCCGGCTGCATCGGCAACAAGTTGACGATGGGGATTCCCTTTGCAGAACGTTCGCGTTCTGGGATATCAGCTGCGCGCAACTTGTACACACGGCCGCGGTTCGAGAAAAACAACAAATACGCATGCGATGTGGTGAAGATAACGCGACGAACAAGATCGTCTTCTTTCAACGTTGCGCCTTTGACGCCACGGCCACCGCGTGCTTGTGCACGGAATTGCGCAGCAGGAACAGCCTTAACGTATTGAGCGTTTGTCATAACGATGACGAGCTCTTTGTCGTCGACAAGATCTTCCAGCGCCATTTCGCCGCTGTCGTTGATGATGTGGCACACGCGGTCGGTTGCGAATGTTTTGCGAACATCAATGAGTTCGTCTTTGATAACGGTGCGCAATCTTGCATCGGACGCAAGGATTGATTCGTACTCTGCGATGCGTGTTTGAACATCTGCAAGTTCTTTTTCCAAGTCAATGCGTGACAAACGTGTGAGTTGACGCAATTGCATATCAAGAATGTCGACTGCCTGGCGTTCGGAGAACTCATATGGTTCTGCCATCAACGCAGCTTTTGCTGCTGCGGGGTCTTCGCTCTCGCGAATTAACTTGATGAGTTTGTCGATGACATTGAGTGCCTTCAGGCGACCTTCGAGGATATGACTACGATCACGCGCCTTGTCAAGACGGAACTGTGTACGACGAGTAACAACTTCAAGTTGGTGTCGTACATAACCGTTTAATGCATCAGCCAAGTTGATGGTACGAGGCACGCCGTCGACCAATGCAACCATGTTCACAGGGAAACTGCTTTGCAACGATGTGAGTTTGAACAAGTTGTTGAGTACCACGTTTGCGTTTGCATCGCGCTTCAACAAAATAACAAGGCTTGTTTTTCCACCGGCAGATGCGTCGTTCACATCTGCAATGCCGTCAAGCTGCCCACCATCAACCAGCTCAACAATGCGAGCAGCAATTGACGAACAACTTGTTTGGTATGGCAGTTGCGTCACTTGAATTTCCATACGGCCTTGACGGTTTTCTTCAATGACTGCTTTAGCGCGAGTCTTGATGCTTCCGCGGCCTGTGCGGTACGCGTCCATGATGCCGGCACGACCAAGAATGTTTCCGCCCGATGGAAAGTCTGGACCCTTCACAAAATTCATGAGGTCATCAGGAGTTGCTTCCGGATTGTCAATGAGATGCATGGTTGCATCAATGACTTCGCCCAAGTTGTGCGGCGGAATAGACGTTGCCATTCCGACAGCAATACCTTGGCTGCCGTTGACCAAAAGGTTCGGGAAACGTGCAGGAAGTACTTGTGGTTCTTCTGATGTTCCGTCGTAGTTCGGAATCATGTCGACAGTGTTTTCGTCGATGCCGTCGAGCAAGCGCATTGCTAATGAATGCAAACGTGCTTCGGTGTATCGCGCAGCAGCAGGACCAAAGTCTGGCGAGCCGTAGTTTCCGTGGAAGTCAATCAGTGGATGGCGCAATGAGAATGGCTGAGCCATACGTACTAAAGCATCGTAAATAGCCCCGTCACCGTGTGGGTGATAACGCGCCATAGTGTCACCTGTTACACGCGCGCACTTGACGAATGGTCTGTCAGGACGAAAGCCCTGTTGTTCCATGTCCCAAATAATTCGGCGGTGAACCGGCTTTAAGCCGTCGCGCACGTCTGGCAGTGCGCGCGACATGATGACTGACATTGAGTAGTCAAGGAACGAACGTTCCATTTCATCTTGTAGTGGTACTGGTTGGATTTGATCAAACAGGTTTGGATTGTCGCTCATAGTCTGGCCCTACCGAAATTAGAAGTCGAGATTTCGCACGTCACGCGCGTTGGTAATAATGAATTGTTTACGGCTGTCGACGTCGTCACCCATGAGCACACTGACTGTTTCGTCGGCAATTGCTGCTTCTTCCACGGTGACTTGCAACAAAGTGCGCGTCATGGCGTCCATGGTGGTGCTCTTCAGTTCTTCCCAGTCCATTTCGCCAAGACCCTTCAGACGCTGGAATTCTTTTTTATGTCCGGGTTTTTCAGCAAGGAACGCAGCCTTTGCCTGATCATCTTTCAGATACACCTTTTCTTTGCCAACTTCCGTTGAATACAACGGTGGTTGTGCAATGTAGATGTAGCCAGCTTCAACCATTGGTTTCATCTGGCGATAGAAAAACGTGAGTAGCAATGTGCGGATGTGGCTGCCATCAACATCGGCATCTGCCAACGCAATGATTTTGTGATAGCGCGCTTTCGATGCATCAAACTCTTCGCCTACTCCACCACCAATAGCAGTGATGAGCGCACGAATTTCGTTGTTGTTGAGCATCTTGTCGAGACGTGCTCGTTCAACGTTCAGAATTTTTCCGCGGATCGGCAAAATTGCTTGTGTGCGAGGGTCGCGTGCGTCAACTGCGGTACCGCCAGCTGAGTCACCTTCCACGATGAATAGTTCGCTCTCTTCGGGTTTTCCGCTTGAGCAGTCTTTCAACTTGTCTGGCATACCGGCTCCGGCAAGGGCGGTCTTACGCCGCACTGCGTTACGAGCATTTTTTGCTGCAAGGCGAGCTTGTGCAGCAGACACCGCTTTTTTCACAACGCGATTTGCTTCAGCAGGGTTCTCTTCAAGCCACTCAGCCAAGTATTTGTTAGTGGACTTCTGTACGAATGAACGCATGGGAACGTTACCCAGCTTGGCTTTGGTCTGGCCTTCGAACTGCGGTTCGCGCAACTTTACTGCGATGATGGCGGTAATGCCTTCGCGAATGTCTTCACCAAGAAGGTTGTCGTCTTTTTCTTTCAGCACGTTTTTGTCGCGTGCGTACTTGTTGATGACAGATGTAAGAGCAGTTTTGAAACCTTCGACGTGCATTCCGCCTTCAGTGGTGGAAATACCGTTGGCGTATCCGTGGATGCCTTCGTAATATCCGTTATTCCACTGCATGGCGATATCAAGCTGCATGCCTTCTGCTTCGTCTTCATCTTCGAACGCAGCAACTTTGGCGAACAACGACTCTTTCGAATGGTTGAGGTGCTTCACGAAGTCGACGATGCCGCCCTTGTATTGGAACGTGACAGTTTGTTCACGACTTGCCCGTTCATCGGTGAAAACAACTTCAAGGTTTTTATTAAGAAAGGCCATGGTCTGCAAACGATCCATGACCGTGCGGGCAACAAATTCGGTGCCTTCAGATGCAAAAATAACGGGATCTGGATAAAACGTGACAGACGTGCCGGTCTTTCGACCGCGTGCCGGAGTGGAGCCAGTTTTTTCTAATTTGCCCTTGAGTTTTCCACCGTCCACAAACTGCATGGTGTAGCGATCGCCACCGCGGTCAATTTCCAGTAAAACACTGCTAGACAAGGCGTTCACAACGCTGACACCCACACCGTGGAGCCCGCCAGAGACCTTGTATCCCTCGCCGCCGAACTTGCCACCAGCGTGCAACACGGTGAGCACAACTTCAGCTGCACTCTTGCCTTTATGCGGGCCTGATGGATACGGATCGACAGGAATACCGCGGCCGTTGTCATCAACTTTGCATCCCCCGTCGGCCAAAATTGTGATACCGACGCGATCGCAGAACCCAGCCATGGCCTCATCAACTGAGTTGTCGACGACTTCCCAAATCAGGTGGTGAAGACCAGCAAGACCTGTTGACCCGATGTACATGCCGGGACGTTTGCGTACGGGGTCTAAGCCTTCTAGAACCTGAATATCTTTAGCGCCGTAGTCGGCGGAGGGGTTGTTGGACGAGGCTTTTTTAGGTGCAACCATGGCTTAAATATCCTACCAATTGGAGGGTGCTGTTATCGGGTACGGCGCACTCGAATGTCAAGAGATTCAACTTCGTCACCCACGTTCTCTCGTAATGTGGCGATGAGTTGTGATTCGAGGAACTTTAATTGTGTGGCCCATGCTGGGTCATCAACTTCTACGACCAAAATTCGTTTTTCAAGTCGCTTCGGAACGGCATGGTCTGCGATTGTGTCTCCAACAATTTGCCTCCATCCGGAAAAAAGTCCGATGGCGCTTGATTCATCTGACACGTGCATGCGGCGCAATAATTTTCCCAAGACCTCGTTGAGCGCGCGCGGGGGTTTGCCCATCGGAATGTGCTCTTCGTTAAAACTCATACTTGCTCCGTTGGCACAATGGTGCCGTTTACGACACGAATAATGGTGTCGGGGTGTGCAGCGGGTGGCAAAGGTCCTGCCGTGGTGATCAACACCTGGCCAGGGGGCAAATGCTGCAGCAGGGCTTCGCAGCGGCCTGGATCTAATTCTGACAGCACGTCGTCGAGCACCAACAAGGGGGCCGTGCCGACCACTTCTGTGACCAGCCGGTGGATCCCAAGGCGCAGGGCTAGGGCGAGGGTGCGACACTCCCCCTGCGAGGCGTGAGACTTCGCTGGCATGCCTTTGATGTGAAGCACCACGTCATCTCGATGGGGGCCGACCGTGCTCATGGCTCGGCGTAAGTCGTCGGTACGGGCAGCAGCAAGGCTGGCGGCTAGTCCCGTGCGTCGCCATTCAGGTTCATACACCACATCGACTGGCGTTGGTTCGCGGGCAAGTGATTCGTATGCCTCGCTGACAAATGGTGTCAACCGCGCGACAAGTTTTGCGCGTGCTTCACCGAGTTGTGTTCCTTTTTCCGCGAACTGCGCATCCCACACATCGAGAGTCATCTCAATATCGTCTGTCATGCGACCGTTTGATTGTTTCAACAACACGTTTCGCTGCCGAATGATGCGATCAACTTCCAATCGCAATGCATCATTACGCGGTGCCAATGCAACCAGTGCATCATCCAACATGTCGCGGCGTACCGATGGTCCGTCGTACACCAGTTGCAGATCGGTTGGTGCGAACACGGTGCACCGCACCACACCCAACAAATCGCGCACCCGTACAAGGCGTTGCTTATTCACCAACACTTTGTTGCGACCAGCACGATTGATTTCTGCTTCTACTAAAATTTCTCGTCCGTCATCGTGCACCACAACCGCCCGTACATACGAGGTGTCTGCCCCTTCCCGAACTAACGCATCATTGGAGACCCCCCGAAAACTTTGCAACGTTGACAAGTAGCTCATGGCTTCAGCAAGACTTGTTTTCCCTTGTGCGTTCAAGCCCATCACAGCCGTGACGCCAGGATGTAAATCAATAACCGCGTGTCTATAGACGCGAAAATCGATGAGTTCAATGCGGCGGATGACCATTTAGTGACCCGCGTTACCCTCGTGAACCTGCCGTCTCGTCACGTCAGAGACGTTGGGGCATAAGCAGATAAATGTAAGTGTCATCACCAACTGGGCTCACAATTGCCGGCTTATTAGGCACGCTTGTTGCGATGTTGATCTCTTCACTTGCACACGCCTCAACACCGTTCGCTAGATATTCAGAGTTGAATGCAACCGTGATGTCTTCGCCAGTGAATTGCGCATCAAGATCTTCGACACTTGTACTGCCGTCGGTGAGTTGAACCGTAAGACGAATTCCTTCGGTGGACATACGCACACGAACAGGTGCCATTTCAGAAGCGAGAACGCGTGTGCGACGCAATGCATCAAGAAGTTCTTCGCGGTTCACAATCGCAGTGTTGGTGTTGTTCTTCGGAATGATTGTTTGATACGGAGGATATTCAGCATTAATCAAGCGTGTTGACAAGGTCATTGTTGGTGACTGGAATGTCGCGTCGACATCATTGAATCGAATTGTGATTTCATCTGACAGATCAAGTAGCCGTAAAAGTTCAACGAGTGCCGGAGCTGGAATCAAAAAAGAATCTGTTGACGCCACACTGGTACCGACAATGTCGCGCATGGCCAGGCGATAGCCATCTGTTGCGACAAGGCGAATGCCTTTGTCGGTTGAGGCGAGCAACACTGCAGAAAGGTTGTGCTTCTGGACATCTTTGCTTGCAGCAAGAACCACTTGCGCAAGAGCGTCCTTCAATTCTTTCGACGAAATAGTGATTGGCTCGCCCGATGGTGGTTGCGTGCGAGGGAATTCAACTGTGTTCAGTGTGGGAATTGTGAATTGTGAACGTTGCGCAGAAATTGTTGCGTTGTCGCCTGCGAACTCAACAACTATCTTTCCGGCCGGCATGACTCGAACAATGTCGTTCAACATACGCGCACTGACAAGACCCTGGCCGTCCGTATCACCGCCAACTGGCAGAGAAAATTGCAACGAGATGTCTGTATCGGTGCTCGACGCGGTGAGTGTGTCACCTTCAAGACTCATCTTGACTCCGGATAAGGCCGGGGTTC
>SHUR01000001.1 GCA_009694565.1 Ilumatobacteraceae bacterium
GGGGCGTCACCCACGGCCTTGAGATGACCATTTTCAAGAGTGTCGAGCACGACGACGCCACGACCAGATGCACGAATGAGTCGTGTGGTGATGGATCCGATGTATCCGGCACCGCCGGTGATGAGCACGGTCATTGCAGTGAGGCTACTTGAGAGGCCGTGATTGCTTGTCGCGATCAGCAGCTTTCTCGGCCTTTTTCCATGCCCGAACTGTTAACAAAGTTTCTGCTGAGGTGATGTCAGCAACAGTTCGAGGGTTTGAGTCGCTAAATACGCCTGCAGCCTTTTTCCAATTGGTGGGCTTGATGTCAAAACGTTTGCCTAGCAACGCAATAAAAATCTGAGCCTTCTCGGCACCGAAACCTGGCAACTCGCGAAGGCGTTCGAACAGCACATGACCATCATCAATGTCTGCCCAGATGTTTTCGCCTTTGCCTTTGTATTTTTCAGCGAGCACTGCACACATTCCCTGAATACGTTGTGCCATTGCTTTTGGAAAACGATGTATCGCAGGCTTCGTCAAACAAATTGCCAGAAACTCTGTTGGGTCCATTGCTGCAATTTTCTTGGCGTCAAGATGACCGAGTCGTTGCTTCAATGTCCAAGGTCCGTTGAAGGCCCATTCCATCGGTACTTGTTGGTCGAGCAGCATGCCAATCAAGAGTGCAGTGCCGTTGGCGTTGAGAAACGCATCAGAGTCAGGATTTCCGGTGATGTACAAGGTGGGCACGGGCGTGTTCCTTTTGTTTAGTCGCGAGTAAGAGAATGTACTGCTTCTGGGTTGATATTGAGGTCAACGATTGCCTGAGCGACAACTTCTTTGGTCACGCCGTGCGATCCGATAAGGCTGGAGAGAACCGCGATGACAATGTGTGGGGCATTTGTTTCAAAGAACTCACGCAGTGCTTCACGTGTGTCGCTGCGACCCATGCCGTCTGTGCCGAGAGATAAGAATCGGCGACTCGGCACGAACGTGGCGACTTGTTCGGAAACGATGCGCAGGAAATCAGTGACCGCAATAACTGGAGACGCTGAAGCTCCAAGCATGGTGTCGACATGTGAACGGCGCTTCTTTTCAGTTGGGTGCAGACGATTCCATCGCTCCACTTCCATTCCGTCGTCACGCAATGACTTGTATGAGGTGGCTGACCACAGATCAACATCAATGGAGTACTTGGTGCGAAGAATGGTTGCAGCTTCCGATGCTGCTGCAAATGCTGAACCGGAGAATAGAATTGATGCGTGCGCTGTACCTGACGTTGATGGTGCCCATTGGTACAGACCGTTGATGACATCTTGTGCAGATACATGGCTCGGTTGTGCAGGCATTAAAATATTTTCGTTATACAGCGTGATGTAATAAAAAATGTCCGCCGGATCATCTCCGTACATTTTTGTGATGCCGTGCTGAACGATTGCAGCCACTTCAAATGCAAATGCAGGGTCGTAGGCCTGACATGCAGGTATTGCTGTTGCTAATAACAAGCTGTGCCCATCTTGATGTTGCAGGCCTTCGCCCATGAGAGTGGTACGACCTGCAGTTGCACCCAAGAGGAAGCCTCGCGCACGAGCATCGGCTGCTTGCCAAATAAGGTCACCTATTCGTTGGAATCCGAACATTGAATAGAACGTGTAGAACGGAACCATTGGTACCCCGCGTGTGGCATAGCTGGTTGCAGCAGCAATCCAGCTAGACATGGCGCCGGCTTCGGTGATTCCTTCTTCCAGAATTTGGCCTTGTGCAGACTCCGCATACGACAACAACAAGTCGTGATCAACTGGTTCGTATTTTTGTCCCTGTGATGCGTAGATCTTTAGTTCGCGGAACATGGAATCCATCCCGAAGGTGCGTGCTTCGTCTGGGACAATCGGCACAACGCGGCTGCCAAAAGCATCATCGCGGGCAAGATTACGCAACATGCGTGTCAACGCCATGGTGGAGCTGACTGCTTGACCCCCAGAGCCGAGTGTGAATTCTGTGAACACATCTGCGGAGGGGAGTGTGAGTGGTGTTTTGTTGCGAATCACGCGCTTTGGTAATAAACCACCGAGCACACGTCGGCGTTCCATCATGTATTGATATTCAACTGAGTCAACGGGTGGGCGATAGTAAGGAAGCACGTCGCCTTCTAGGGCCGAGTCGGGAATCTCTTCTTGTAAATGTAAACGATCTCGCATGGCTCGCAATTGGTCCGTATTAAGTTTCTTAATTTGGTGTGTTGCGTTGCGGCCTTCAACTTGCGGTCCAAGAGTCCAGCCCTTGATGGTCTTAGCCAGAATAACAGTGGGCTTGCCAGAGCCAAGATTGTCGACAGCTGCTTGGTATGCAGCGAATAATTTGCGGTAGTCGTGACCGCCGCGAGGCAGGTTCAGTAATTCATCATCAGTCAAGTGTGCGACCAACTGCAACAAGCCAGGGTCGGACCCAAAAAAGTGCTCCCGAATGTACGCGCCACCTTCAATGGAATAACGCTGAAATTCACCGTCAACAGTGGAGTTCATCTTGTTGAGTAATAATCCGTCAACGTCGGCTGCTAACAGTTCATCCCACTTAGAGCCCCAGACCACTTTGATGACGTTCCATCCGGCACCGCGGAATACAGCTTCGAGTTCTTGAATAATTTTGCCGTTGCCACGCACCGGCCCATCAAGTCGTTGGAGGTTGCAGTTGACGACAAAGACAAGGTTGTCAAGTTTCTCTCGCGCTGCGAGTGAAATCGATCCGAGAGTTTCCGGTTCATCCGTTTCGCCATCGCCAATAAATGCCCACACGCGGCTTGCTGATGTGTCATCAATGCCCCTGTTATGCAGGTAGCGGTTAAAGCGTGCGTGGTACAACGCCGTTAGCGGACCAAGCCCCATTGACACGGTAGGAAATTCCCAGAACTCTGGCATGAGTCGAGGATGCGGATAGCTGGAGAGACCTTTTCCATCTCGTCCAATCTCACGACGGAAATGATCAAGGTCGTCTTCGTCGAGGCGGCGTTCAAGAAATGCGCGCGCATAAATTCCGGGTGCAGCGTGGCCTTGGAAATACACATGGTCACCGGCTGTGCCATTGTCTTTGCCGTGAAAGAAATGGTTGAAACCAATTTCGTACAAGCTTGCAGAACTTGCAAACGTTGATAAGTGACCGCCGATACCCTCTGCAGCATGGTTTGCTCGCGTCACCATGACCGCTGCGTTCCATCTGATGTATGCACGAATGCGGCGTTCTAAATGTTCGTCGCCTGGAAACCATGGTTCGTTGTCGCGAGTGATGCTGTTTACATATGGTGTTGACACGGTGGCGGGAAAGTTGACATCGGTGTGTTGCGCGCGCTCGAGAAGCCGTGCCAACAAATAACGGGCACGTTCGACGCCATGACCATTGACAACAGAGTCAAGAGAGTCAAGCCATTCCTGAGTCTCGCCCGGATCAGTGTCGGGGAGCTGATGCATAGAGCCATCGAAGGTCACAATCGTCATTCTCCCATGATTTTTCGTAAAAGCCCGTCGTTACCCCGTCCCATGGTGAACAATCATTGTCATGGAATTGTCCGACGACGTAATTGTTATTTATACAGATGGCGCGTGCTCGGGTAATCCAGGGCCTGGCGGCTGGGCGTGGGCGGTGGCTCCGTCAGGAGATATCAATGACAGTGCTGGAGAAGCCATGTCAACGAATCAACGGATGGAAATTATGGCTGCCTACCAGGCTGTAATCCATTTTGAAGATGACCCGCGCATCATTCGCATTGTGGCTGATTCCACTTATGTCGTGAAGTGCTTCAATGATGGCTGGTGGCGTGGCTGGCACAAGCGTGGGTGGAAAAATTCTCAGCGCCAGCCAGTTGCGAACCGAGACTTATGGGAACCCTTCATTGAGTTGGTCAACCAGCGTGGGCGAGTGGAATTCGAGTGGGTCAAGGGCCATAGTGGCAATCGCATGAATGATTATGTCGATGCGCTTGCGGTTGCACACACCCAGAATTAGCCCGATTCGGCACTCCGCTAGGAAGTCTGTGACCTGATTGCGTAGCCTGTCTGGATGGAACTTAAAGGCGTCAGCGCAATTGTCACAGGTGGAGCATCCGGTATCGGAGCAGCTTCTGTTCGTCTCCTTGCAAAAGGTGGAGCAAAGGTCGTCATCGCCGATCTTGATCGTCAGAAAGAGGTCGGCGAGGCCCTTGCAAAGGAAGTCGGCGGCTCATTTTGTGCTGTTGACGTCACCGTCACAGAGGACATCATCAACGCGGTCGAAATGGCTAAGTCCATGGGCCCACTTCGCGTTTTGGTGAACTCGGCAGGTATCGGTTGGGCGCAACGCACCATCGGTAGAGACGGGTCTTACGATTCGGCTGCCAACATCGAGGCATTCAAGAAAGTCATCGCGATCAACTTGGTCGGAACATTCGATGCAATTCGTATTGCAGCAACTGCAATGAGCCAAACGGAGCCGTTGGAAGATGGTGAGCGTGGCGCAATTGTGAACATTGCCTCTGTTGCAGCATTCGATGGCCAGATTGGTCAGAACGCGTACTCGGCGTCAAAGGGCGGAGTTGTCGGTATGACACTTCCTATTGCTCGTGACTTGTCAGCATCTGGTATTCGTGTGAACACTGTTGCCCCGGGACTCATCGACACACCGATCTACGGACAAGGTGATCAGAGTGAGGCTTTCAAAGCCCAACTACAAAAGGGTGTGTTGTTCCCTCAGAAGCTTGGTCGTCCAGACCAGTTGGCTTCAATGGTTCTTGAGTGCATTACGAACAGTTACATGAATGCTGAAACCATCAGAGTTGATGGTGGCATTCGTATGCCGCCTAAGTGAGCACCGTTTTTCATAACGACCCATTTACGCCGTTTGATCGGCAACCGATAACTTCGCACGATTCCCCGAGCTCCGGCTCGGGGTTTCGTCGTTCTATAGCCATTCCTGATTCGTATCTGCCTGTGCCTGCCGATGCAGCACGGTTACGCGTTGCGGCCAGACAACTCGATATCGAACAGTGGGTATCAACTCGTGACGATGACTGGTTGCCCACCATCGAAATGAAGCGTGCCTTAATCGATGAACGTCGCGATGAAGTTGTGGCGTGCCTTTCTGGCGCAGAATCTGCATGCGATGAAGTTGCTCGTGGGGTAATGAACTCGATTGGAGTTACACCCACAAGTGCGCATGGCGTTGATGCACTTGTTGAAGCGGCATTGTGTGTTGCTGATGATTTGTGCATCCTGATTCCTGATGCTGACGGAATGCCACGGCTTGTTGCTGCCGTGTTGTGTTCGCCGGGTCGGTGGCGCCTGGCCGAAAAGATTGGTGGCACCATGGCCTCTATTCACGTGCCTGTCGCGCGGTACGACATTGACCTTGACTCGCCCGTGAACGCAGTGCTGAAACGATTGAACGTTGAAAAACCAATGTGGCGAACCAATTGGGGAATTAGCAATCATCCGTCACTCTTTCAGCCTGACATTCCTCCACATACGCCGGATATGGATATTGCCGACATGTGGTTCCGTACTGAATGGCAAACATTGCGTCGCTTGCCTGAGACTGGTGCGATTCTGTTCACTATTCGCACGTACGTAGAAAAGTTGAGTGATTTTGTGTCGCGGGATTATGCAGTCGTGCATGACATCGGCGACATCATTAACAAGATTCCCGTAGACGTTGCTCAATACAAAAGCATTGCGCCATATCGCGAACGAATCTTCGAATACTTCAGCGCGCGCTGAGAACTACGTGGTGTAGTCGGCGTTGATACGTACGTACCCGTCGGTCAGGTCACAGCCCCACACGGTGGCGGTTGCTGAACCAGTTTGTAGTGACACATGAATAGTGACATCGTTGCCACGCATGTACTGACTGAGTTGCTCAAGACCTGATTCATCGACACGGGTGGGGTACACCTCTTGCGTGCCAAACCGAATAACTACTTTTTCTTGGTCAATGTCTGTGTACTGGCTGCATTTACCTACTGCCATTGCGACGCGACCCCAGTTTGGGTCTGCGCCATGCACGGCTGTCTTAACGAGTGGCGAGTTAACGATTGCTTTCGCCACCGTTTTGGCTTGCTCGGAATCACGGGCATTGTCAACAACGACCTCGATGAGAGTTTCTGCGCCTTCACCATCGCGTGCAATTGCTTTAGTGAGATCAAGAAGAACTAGGTGAAGCGCTTCGGTGAGGGCACTGTCATCAACGGCGCCTGCGGCACCACTTGCCAAGATGATCGCAGTATCGCTGGTGCTGGTATCTGTATCAACTGACACGCAGTTCAGCGTTTTGCTGATCACGCCTCGAAAAATATCATTCAAATTGTGCGGTTCAACTTTTGCATCGGTGAACACCATTGCAATAAGGGTTGCCATGTTTGGTTCGATCATGCCAACGCCCTTGGCGACACCAACAACGCGTGCAGTAGACCCTGCAATGGTGGCGGATGAAATTTTGTGCACGGTGTCGGTGGTCATGATGCCACGTGCCACCTCCTCTGCGTCGTTGTTAGGCAATGGAAAAGGAAGTGATGCGATTCCGGCGCGAATATTTTCGATGGGGTAGAGCCGCCCGATGACTCCAGTTGAAGCGATCAGTACTTGGTTGTTGGTAAGCCCGAGCGCCGAAGCGACTGATGACGTGACCTCTTCAGCATGACGCATTCCCTCATCGCCGGTTGCCACGTTGGCGTTCTTTGAAATCACCACGATGGCTCGCGCCGACAGATCGGCCACATTGCGCCGAGAGATAACAACGCTTGGACCAGCGAACCTGCTTTGGGTAAATACTCCTGCAGCTGCACATGAGGCATCGGCCATTACGACCGTGAAGTCTTTTGTTGAGTCCTTCACTCCGACGTTGGTGACGAAGGAGGAAAAGCCGAGGGGGAGAGCAGTAGTCACGACAATTGTGTTTAGCACCCCGGAGACCCTGTTCGGGGTTTAGATTTGATTCGTGCGCACAATCGTGGTTAACGGAACCGTTATCAATGCTGAAGGACGGGTGGCTGCCGATGTGGTCATTGAGGGAGAGCGCATCGTTTCGGTGGTGCCACGGTCTGCGCAAGCGTTGGTGACCGGTCCAGATGACACTGTGATCGACGCCACCGGATGTTTCGTGATTCCGGGCGGAGTTGATGCCCACGTTCACATGCAGCTTGATACGGGCACCATGGTCTCGTCTGATTCATTTGAGTCAGGCACTATTGCAGCGGCTCATGGCGGCACCACCACCATTATTGATTTCTCTGAACAACGCGTCGGCGGCAAAGTGCTCACGGCTTTTGAATCCCGATTCGCACAAGCAGAATCACAATGTGTGATCGACTGGGGCTTGCATCAAATTCTTGGTGGAGTAGACGCGCAAGCGCTGATTGATACGCGATCACTTGTTGAACGAGAAGGCGTTGCATCAATCAAGTTGTTTATGGCGTACCCCGGGCGTTTGTATTCCGATGATGGACAAATACTGCGTGCCTTACAAATGTGTGCAGATACCGGCATGATGGCCATGGTGCATGCAGAAAATGGTTTAGCCATTGATGTGCTGATTGAACAAGCAATTGCTGCTGGAAATACAGGTCCTGAATTTCATTCACTCACTCGACCGCCAGAACTGGAAGCTGAAGCCGTGCATCGTGCCTCAGTATTGGCACGTGTTGCAGGCAATGCGCCTTTGTACATCGTGCACTTATCAAGTTCTCATGCCTTACGAGAAGTAGTAGAGGCTCGTTCGCGTGGCACAAACATTTTTGCTGAGACGTGCCCACAATATTTGCATCTGTCATTGGAAGAACATTTGGGACAGGGCTGGCCAAATGGGGCAGGTTTCATTTGTTCCACTCCACTGCGATCGCGTCATGACCATCATCAGGCAGACCTTTGGGAGGGCTTGCGTGTTGACCAACTTGCAGTAGTGAGCACCGACCATTGTCCGTTCTGTTTACGCGAACAGAAATTGGCGAATGGTGAAGCGTTCAATCTTGTCCCAAATGGAATTGGTGGCGTAGAGCACCGAATGGACTTGGTGTATCAAGGTGTTGTCGCAGGCCACATCAGTGAGGAACGATGGGTGGAAGTGTGTGCGACTGCGCCTGCTCGATTGTTTGGTCTTGACAGAAAAGGTGTTCTCGCAGAAGGTTTCGATGCAGATGTCGTGATTTATGATCCGAACGCAACTTCAGTTCTTGGTGCAGCAACTCATCATATGAATCTTGACTATTCAGCGTATGAAGGCCTCGGCGTTCAGGGCGGCGTACGGACCGTGTTATCACGCGGTGAAGTAATCGTTGATCAGGGAACGTTTCTTGGTCGTGTTGGCCGCGGAAAGTATTTACGACGCGGGATATCACGTCATATTCGCTAAGCGAACTTCTTCACCAAGTTTTCGAGCGTCTTCTCCATGAATTTTGCATTTTCTTGAGGTGACTTACGTAATTTCAGAAGGAGCGGCGTCTTTGACCTGTTCCAGTCGAACTGCTCGGTGACTTTTGTGCCGCCATCAGTTGGTTCCAAGTTGTAGCGCCAGATGTGTCCACCGAAATGGCGCCACGCAATTGTCTTGCCCTCTTCAAACTCAACGACAGTGTTTGTGATTTTGTATGGAACGCCAATCTTCATCTTCATACCAAACGTTGCATTCAGTGACAAACGTTCTGGCGCATCGAGTTGCGCTGACTGGATGGAACCAGAGCCGTCAATTTCACCATGACGACGCGGATCGGCGAGCAAATCAAAAATCATTTGTGCCGGAGCAGCAACAATGGTGGAGCGAGAAACAATTTTTGCAAGGTTGGTCATTGCTCTAACCGTAACCACTGAGAGACAGTCTCTGCGCATCGTCTGCCAGAAAACATCGCTCCCTGGCTAGACCCAGTGTCGCGGTGGTCTCCACATACAAACAAGCCGTTGGTGAGATTCACTTCTTGTTCTGGATTAAAGGGAGGATCTTGGTTCGGCTGTCCGTGCGGTATGCGATATGTGCGCAGGTGTCGCCAAGAATCAACTGTGGGGCCCCACCAACTGCGCAATTGTTTACGTGCCACCTCCTCTAGATCTCCCTCACAGATGCCTGGCATTGCAGCTGCAATGAGGTGTTGCCCAGGTGGGGCATAAAAAGGGCTGACATTTGACATAACAGCAACGTTGTAGACAGGTCCTGTGCCTTCGCCATCAAGCAAAACGTAGGCGCCATCAAAAGGTGCCGTGGGAGATGAAAAGTACACACATCCAGCGCTGCGTGATTCGACATGAGGCAGTCCAAGAAGGCGAGACGCAACGGGGCCCTCTGTCGCCACAACAACAGCGCGCGCACTGATGTGATGGCCAGTGCTCATCGTGACTGATCCTGGCGAAATTGTTGCTACTTCACTATTAAGAAAAATCTGTGTTGTCTTTAAGGATGCCGCTAGTTGTTGGGTGATCTGACCCATTCCTTTGGCAGGAACTACGGAGTCACCCACTGCAAGTGTTCGAAAAATGAAATCAAAAACGCGCCGGGACGAGCGCAACTCAGGGTCGAGTTGAATTCCGCCTACCAGTGGCCGAAAGAATCGCTCAATTATCTTCGAAGAAAATCCGAACTCTTGTAGAGCACTCACAGTGTCAATGTCATTTCCTCGAAGTAAATCTTCAGGTTTTTTTAATTTTAATTTTGTCCGCAACCATGCAATTCGGGCCTTATCCGACCACGTTCCGATGGGCGCAAAGGTAGTTGAAAAAAGAGTCTTAGGTCGCCTGAATGGGTCGCCGACAATGGTTCCCTTTCCTTCGCGCCACACCAATGCGCCAGGTTCGAACGCGCGAAAGTCGAGCGCCGGAATATCGAGATGTCGATGAATTTCTGGGTATGCAGTGAGCATGACTTGAAAACCACGATCAAGAATGAAGCCATCAACTTCGTCACTGCGCACACGACCGCCGACACCGTCTGATGCTTCAAGCAATACAGCCGAGATTCCGTGTTGTTCAAGAACGCGCGCAGCAGTTAGCCCGGCAAGGCCGGCACCAACGATGACGACGTCAACAGAAGACGGAAGTGTTTCTGCGGTCATTTGTTCAGCAATGCTCGCAATGCGACTTCAAGTGTTGGGTGCACAAATTGAAATCCGTCTGCGACAAGTGCGTTCGGCACAACACGTTGACCAGTGAACAACAATGCATTTGCAAGTTCTCCACCCAACAAGAGTTTTGGTCCGAATGAAGGGATGGGCACAATGGCCGGCCGTGACAAGACACGTGCGAGAACACGCGTGAATTCAGTGTTGGTGACCGGAGTTGGTGCTGTGAGGTTCACGGCACCCGAGAGGTTTGAAGTGAGCAGATGAATGATTGCGTTGACCTCATCAGTAATCGAGATCCAGCTCTGCCATTGTTCGCCGTTTCCAAATTTGCCACCAAGACCCAATTTGAACAATGGGAGTTGCTTCTTTAGCGCGCCACCCTTCGGTGACAACACAATTCCGGTGCGCAATAAAACGGTGCGAATGCCAGCAGCCGCGGCAGAAGCAGATGCGGCTTCCCAGTCGCGACACACGTCTGCAAGAAAGCCAGTTCCGTTCGTTGCGTCTTCACCTAGTTCGGTGTCGTCACGTTGACCATAGATTCCGATTGCAGATCCGGAGAGAAATACGGATGGCTTTGTAGCAAGCGATGCCATGGTGTCTGCCAACAATGCAGTACCAAGTGTGCGGCTCTGCAGAATTTCCATCTTGTACGAATCGGTCCAGCGTTTGTCGCCGATACCTGCACCAGCTAAGTGCACGACGGCATCAACACCGCCAAAAGCAGAAGGCGACATTTCGCCGGTGACTGGGTTCCACTGCACTTCGTCATTGCGACGAGGTTCACGACGAACAGCTGCGACTGTGGTGTGTCCAGATGCATTGAGTTGTTTTGTCAGGGCTTGTCCGATGAGGCCAGAGGCGCCGGTGATGAGAATCTTCATATGGACTCAGTCAACCGTGAACCACCGCTGATTGTTCCCAAATCTTGCGTAGCCTGAAGGTTCTATGAGCACCCGCAAACTCATCCTCTCTGCCATTGCCTGCGCATTGGTCATCATCGTGGCTGGAGGGGC
Organism: Ilumatobacteraceae bacterium; assembly: GCA_009694565.1. Taxonomy (GTDB): domain Bacteria; phylum Actinomycetota; class Acidimicrobiia; order Acidimicrobiales; family Ilumatobacteraceae; genus UBA2093. The sequence continues at coordinate 11,059 of SHUR01000001.1, forward strand.
GAAAATATTCCAGATGACTCGCGACACCATCACGGTGGAAGTGTTTGCTCTTGGTACCGAACGCACATTGGCTGATATGACCGTCACTGTTGAATCGGTCTCCCAGAACACCAATGCGACCATTGCCCACGTCACGATGTTCGGAGTCAATGGCGCCGATGCGAAAGAGGGCTGGCGGTTGTTGGCGGGGGGCACAGTGCTCTCGCCGATTGCTCTGCCGGTTGGCACGCTTGGTGTGCCCTGTGCCACTACGACAGTCGACGTTGTGACCTCGTGTGACATGGCATTTCCTGCGTCGGAAGGGTCCGTGACAGTTGCGTACCTTCGAGCGGGCCTGCAATCTCAGTGGTCTCGCCAGTAGGAACGGCTACCGTTGGAGGGGAATACAACGGCGTATTCACGTGATTGGAGATAACCCCCATGGCTGAACCATTTGATCTTGTGGTCGTTGGCGGTGGACCTGGTGGGTACGCGTCTGCGTTTTATGGTTCCTCTGCCGGCCTATCGGTAGCACTTGTGGAAAAAGACACCATCGGCGGAACATGTCTGAACCGCGGGTGTATTCCTGCGAAAGCATTTCTTGAAACCGCAGCAGCTCGACGACATGTCGAGCATGCAGCCGAGTTCGGAATTGCAGCAACTCTTGGAGTAACCGATTTCGCAGTTGCGCAAGCGCGTAAGCAAAAGATTGTTGACGGCTTAGTCAAAGGTCTCACTGGTTTGGTGAAAGCAAAGAAAGTGGAATACGTGCTCGGGGTTGGTGCATTGAACGCAGACAACTCAGTGACGGTCACTGCAGCAGACGGAACAACCACACAACTCGTCGGCAAGAACGTCGTACTTGCCGCAGGAAGTGTCCCGCGCGTCATCCCGGGTTTTGAGCCTGGTGGTCCTGTCATGACTTCAGACGAGGTATTGATGCTTGACCGCATTCCCGCACGTATTGCAGTTATTGGCGGCGGTGCAATCGGCTGTGAATTTGCCTCGGCGTTTGCAGATCTTGGAGCAGATGTCACGATCTTGGAGGGCTTGCCGAAGATTCTTCCCGGCCTTGATGCCGACCTTGCCAATGTTGTGGTGCGCTCGTTCGGTAAGAAAAAGATTGCCATTAAAACAGGCGTTGCTGTCACTAGTCACACGCCAACTGGCAACGGATCAACTGTCGTCGCATTTGGTGATGGTGAAAAGCTTGAGGTTGACGCAGTCATTGTTTCAGTAGGTCGTCGTCCCTTCACTGATCAGCTAGGTCTTGTGAATACCAAGGTTGCAGTCAGTGATCGTGGATTTGTAGAAGTTGATGCATATTGCTGTACGAACGTGGCAAACGTGTACGCGGTTGGCGACCTCATCAACACACCACAGCTTGCACACGTTGCTTACGCAGAAGCAATTCTGGTGGTTAAACAAATTCTCGGTGAGACAGCAATTCCTGTTGATTACGACCGTGTTCCTTGGGCAATTTATTGCAGTCCTGAAGTTGCATGGGCTGGCCCCGGAGAAGAAGCCGCAAAAGCCGCCGGATACGACGTTGTCGTGGCAAAGCATCAGTTCCGTGCCAACAGTCGTGCAATGATCATTGGAGAACTTGACGGACTGGTGAAAATAATCGCCAAGAAAAACGCTGACGGCACTGCAGGTCAGGTTCTCGGAGTTCACATGGTGGGACCATGGGTCACAGAACAGCTCTCTGGCGGCTACCTTGCCGTGAACTGGGAAGCAACAGTAGAAGAAATTGCTCATTTCATTCAGCCACATCCGAGTCTTTCTGAGCTATTTGGCGAGACCGTGATGTCGCTCACTGGCAGAAGCATCAACGCGTAACATTCAGGACATACACAACATGGCAGAGATCACACTTCCTCAACTTGGCGAAACAGTTACCGAAGGAACTATTACAAAATGGTTCAAGAAAGTCGGCGACAGTGTTGCTCTTGACGAACCGCTATTCGAAGTGTCCACAGACAAAGTTGATACGGAAGTTCCATCGCCGATTTCTGGTGTGCTCACAGAGATTCGTGTAGCTGAAGGCGACACCGTTCCCGTCGGCACCGTCATCGCAGTCGTCGGTGATGCATCCTCTGCTCCTGCCGCAGCCGCTTCGGCGGCTGTGGTCGCTTCGACTCTCGCAAGCTCGAACGTCTCAGCGCCACCACCGCCCTCACCGTCAGTCGCTACAGAAGCCCCTCAGGCGTCCGCGGCTCCCGTTCCTGCTCCTGCGGCGTCCGCAACGGGTTCGGCCAGCACTTCAACAGTTCTGTCTCCGGTGGTGCGCAAGCTCATTGCAGAAAACAATCTCAACGTTGCGGCAATTACAGGCACTGGTCCTGGTGGTCGTATTACGCGTGATGATGTTCTCGCCGCCATTTCGCGTGGTGGCGTAACAAGTGCACCAGCTGCAGCTCCCGGATCTGCTCTCACCGCAAGTGCGCCACAGCGTGCCGCAGTTCCCATGGCAGTTGCCGGTGCTCGAGACGAAGTAGTCGCGTTGTCAAAGATTCGTCAGTTGACGGGCGCACACATGGTGGCAAGCAAGACCATTAGCCCTCATGTTCTCAGTGTCGTCGAAGTCGACTATGCAAATGTTGATGTCACTCGACTTCATGTCACAGAAGAATTCAAAGCACAAGAAGGCTTCAGTCTTACTTACTTACCGTTTATTGCACGTGCAGTTGTTGATGCATTGGCAGACTTCCCGCACTTGAACGCGTCTCTTGGTGACAATGAACTCATCGTTCATCGTTATGTTGATCTTGGTATCGCAGTTGATCTTGATTATCAGGGGCTCCTTGTTCCCGTCGTGCGCGAAGCAGAGGGCAAACGACTTCGAGCTTTGTCGCGTGAAATCAATGACCTTGCGACGCGTACGCGCAGTCGGCGGTTGTCTCCTGATGAGATTTCGGGTGGAACTTTTACTATCTCAAACAATGGATCTGCAGGTTCTGTGTTGACCATGCCCATTATTAATCAGCCACAAGTTGCAATCTTGTCTACCGATGCGATTGTGAAGAAGCCTGTTGTTATTGAAGTGCCAGGTTTCAGCGAAAGCATCGCTATTCACCCTGTGGGCAATCTTTCAATGGCGTGGGACCATCGTGCGTTCGACGGTGCGTATGCTGCTGGTTTCTTATCGCGCGTCAAACTAATCTTGGAAACTCGTGACTGGTCGTCCGAGGTCTAGAGACCAATCGGAATGCAGTGTTCAAATGACTAGTAGTACTTCGCCATTACATGTTCGGTGGCTTGGGTCGGTCCCGTATACCGGTGCTTTAGCAATTCAGGAATCGATGTTTCGACACGGCGTAGATAATCGTTTGTTACTGCTCGAGCATCCACACGTATTTACGTACGGCCCATCTGCTGACCTAGAGAAGAATTTGCGATGTGATCCTGCTGCAGTTGGTGCAGATTTTGTCGCTGTGAAGCGTGGGGGAGACATTACATATCACGGACCAGGTCAATTGGTGGGTTATCCCTTATTGACATTGCAGGGAAAAAATGGCAGTGAGACTCCGCCAGACTCACCGGCATACGTGCATACAGTTGAACAAGTAGTGATTGACGCATTGCATGAAATCGGTCTCACTAGTGCAGATCGTTTTGATGGATACCCAGGAGTATGGCTTGATGTTGACACCGCAATGCCTCGAAAGATTTGTGCAATTGGTGTTCGTGTCGGCCGCGGGCGCACGATGCATGGTTTTGCCATCAATGTTCATACTGATCTTGAGTACATGACGACGAACATTGTCCCGTGTGGTATTGCTGAATACCCCGTCACATCAGTTGCCGCTGAAGGTCTTCACATCACCATGAAACAGATGGTTGACGTAGTCAGTGCGCATGCTGCAAAAGCATGGGGCGGCGCAGTTGCAGAGCGTCAAGATATTGCCTGGAAGCACATACCGGAAGACTTGTCCGCTTTTTCGCGTGGCGAGGGCCCCGGAGCACCGGTACGAATGCTGAGCAGGCTCGCTCGCGCTGGTGTGGAAGATGCCATTGAGTTGTCGGAACGCAAACCTGATTGGATTCGCCCACGTGTTTCCCTTGGCCCCGAAGTTCTTGACGTTAAAAAGACTTTGCGTAATCATTCATTGGTGACAGTGTGCGAAGAAGCAGGTTGTCCTAACTTGTCTGAATGTTGGAGTGATGGAACCGCGACATTTATGGTGCTCGGCGAGCGTTGCACACGCGCGTGCGGGTTTTGTTTAATTGACACCAGCAAACCAAACCCACCAGATATAGATGAGCCGGCGCGAATTGCCGCAGCAGTTGCCGAGATGAAGTTGTCGTACGTTGTGCTGACAATGGTGGCGCGCGATGATTTAGCTGACGAAGGTATGGGACACATTGCGCAATGTGTCGCCGCCATTAAAGACCTTGATTCATCAATCCAAGTTGAAACTCTGATCTCTGACGCACGAGGAAGTGCTTCTCTCGACATTATTTTGAATGCTGCACCTGATGTGTTAAATCACAATGTGGAAACCGTGCCTCGCTTGCAGCGAGCAGTGCGGCCATCTGCCGGGTATGCGCGCAGTTTGTCTGTTTTGTCTCGCGCCAAAGCACACGGGCTTACTGTAAAGTCTGGACTTATCGTGGGACTGGGTGAAACTGATGATGAAGTGCTCGGGGTACTTGCAGATTTGGCAGCAATTGGCGTCGACATTGTGACGATTGGTCAATATCTTCGCCCCACATCGCACCATTTGCCTGTGTCGCGGTGGGTGGAACCTGCAGTTTTTGATTCGTATAAGCGCGTTGGGGAGTCCCTCGGTATTGGGCATGTGGAGTCAAGCCCTCTTACTCGGTCGAGCTATCACGCAAAAGAGTCTGCTGGACGCGTCGTACCTGTCAAGATTGGTTCCCGATGAGTTCCACAGTTTCTGAATCAACATTCCGTAGTCGTCTTGAAAGAGCGCGAACTGAAATGGCGCGAACAGGTGTTGACGCATTGATTTTGTCTCTCGGGCATGATCTGCCGTATCTCACCGGATATTTGGCTATGCCACTGGAACGACTCACCATGTTGGTTGTGCCACGTGAAGGCGATGCCTCATTGATTATCCCGCGCTTAGAAGCTCCGAGAGTCACAGAAATGCCAAGTGTCTTTTCTCTCGCTACTTGGAATGAGACTGAAGACCCTGTTGCGTTGGCGCACAAGTTGCTCGGACCAGCTTGCACAATCGCTGTTGGAGACCAGATGTGGTCTCGATTCCTAGTTGATTTGTTGAAGTTTCGACCTGATGCGAAATACGTTCGTTCTGTCGTAGTGATGGAAGCGTTGCGGTCACGCAAAGATGCTGCTGAAATAGCTGCGTTGGTCGCTGCGGGTGCTGCTGCTGACAGAGTTGCTGCGCAGTTACATGCTGGCGATATTCCATTGGTCGGTCGTACTGAAGCACAAGTGTCTGCAGACATTTCAGCGCGCCTAATAGCCGAGGGCCATCAAGTGGTGAACTTTGCAATCGTTGCGGCTGGAGACAATGCTGCGAGTCCACATCACCATGCTGGTGATCGAGTAATCAAGCACGGTGAAATTGTGTTGTGTGATTTTGGTGGCACGATGAATGACTACTGCAGCGACATCACTCGGTGTGTCCATATCGGTGAACCACCGTCTGACATTGCTGAGGCGTACAACGTGCTGTTTGAATCGCAAGCTGCAGGTGTTGCTGCTGGACTTATTGGTTCATCATGCGCCGGTGTTGATGCTGCGTCGAGAGGCGTTATCGATGCAGCTGGTTTCGGCGAGTGGTTTGTACACCGCACGGGTCATGGCATTGGTATGGAGGCACACGAAGATCCATACATGGTGGCCGGGAATGACACTCCTATTGCCGTTGGTCACGCGTACAGCGTTGAGCCAGGTATCTACATTCCAGGCAAATGGGGTATGAGGCTTGAAGACATTGTTGTGGCCACAGCGACAGGCCCACAGCCCGTAAACCACACCAATCATCACTTAGTCGTTTTAGACCGTTAACCACCGGCGCACAGTGCCCTAGGGTTGGCAGTAAAGGAAGGGGATGCAGTGGCTTTAGATCTTGCAATCACAGGCGGAATGATCGTTGACGGGACAGGAAACGCGCCCCAACGCGCAGACGTCGGCGTGAAAAATGGACGCATTGTTGAGATTGGCACCCTGTCATCTTCTGCTTCAGAATCGATAGATGCAACGGGGCTCATTGTGTCGCCAGGTTTTATAGATCTTCACACACATTACGACGCGCAGGCATTCTGGGATACAACATTGAGTCCTTCACCCATGCATGGGGTAACCACAGTGTTCGGTGGCAATTGCGGTTTCACTATTGCCCCATTGACACCGCAAGATGGTGATTATTTGATGCGCATGTTGGCACGCGTTGAGGGAATGCCACTCGAGTCGTTGCAACAAGGAGTTCCGTGGAATTGGACAACAACTGCTGAGTACCTTGATGCACTAGACGGCACGTTGTTACCGAATGCTGGATTTCTCGTCGGTCACAGCGCGCTGCGCCGAGTGGTGATGCACGATGAAGCTAACGAACGTGAAGCGACACCACAGGAAATTGAACAAATGGTTGTCTTGCTTCGGGCTGGCCTGAGTGCCGGAGGAATGGGTTTTTCTTCGACATGGTCACCAAGCCACAATGATCACACTGGTGCCCCAGTGCCTTCTCGTCATGCCTCGCGAGAAGAACTATTATCTCTGTGTTCCGAAGTGCGAAATCATGCCGGAACAACACTTGAATTTATTCCCGCTGTTGGCGAATTTTCCCGTGAAGTTTTTGAATTAATGGGAGACATGAGCGCTGCAGCAAATCGGCCACTCAACTGGAATTTGTTGCAGGTGTATTCACAGAACTGGGAATTGGTACAACATCAACTTGCTGGTTTTGATATCGCAGCTGAACGTGGTGGACAAGTGTTGGCCCTTACTTTGCCCGATACCTTTCGTTTACGCTTGAACTTCAAGAGTGGATTCATTTTGGACATTCTCGAAGGTTGGGACAAGTTGATGTCGCTTCCCGATGAAGAAAAACTTACAATGATGAGCACTGCTGATGGCCGTACCCGTATGAATGCAATGGCTCAGGGCACTGCTGGTCCAACTCGTTCTATTGGAAACTGGGGTGGCTACATTTTGCTTGAAATATTCAATGAAAAGTGGAAGAAATATGAAGGCCGTATCGTTGGAGAAGTAGCGCGGGAATTAAATGTTGAGCCGTGGGACCTATTGTGCGACATTGTCGTTGATGATCGTTTGTTGACAGTTATTGCGAACCAAGATCGTGGTCAGGATCGTGACACGTGGGAGAAGCGTGTGCAGGTATGGCGCGACCACCGAGCTGTGGTCGGCGCTAGCGATGCGGGTGCTCATCTTGACATGATTGATAGCTATGCGTTTAGCACCACAATGATTGCCCGCGCGGTTCGTGAACATGAACTGATGCCACTTGAGGAAGCGGTGTATCACCTGACAGATCGGCCCGCACGACTGTATGGCCTCAAAGGCAGGGGTCGTATCGCCACGGGATGGGCCGCAGACATCACTGTATTTGACGCCGCAACAATTGGACCCGGGCCAGCACAGATGCGTTTTGACCTCCCTGGTGGCTCGGGACGGGTCTACGGTGAATCAATTGGTGTGGAACATGTCATCGTCAATGGTGTTCCTGCTGTAAGAAATAATGTCGCTCTTGGGTCGCGCCCTGGTACCTTGCTGAGGTCCGGACGCGATACCGAAACAGTGACAGCTCAGTGATCAAACTTGACGTAGCAACAGTTCTTCTCCAATGGTCAACCGGAGGCCTGTTATTTTTATGGTTTACCACTCGGAAACATGAAATAAGTGCCGGGTACGGATGGTTATTGCGCGGAACTTTTTGTGTAATTGCGGCAGGTGCAGCAGCAGCTGGCATCGCGACTGATTTTGTTCCAGTGCGTGACATTGCAGCAATTGGAGTTGCAGTAGTTGCCATTGCAACTGTTCGTCGCACGAACGTGAAGTTGGATCTTCTTGGGCCAGCGATTGGTTCGATTGGTCTCATTGCCGCAGCTGTGCATGCAACGAACGGTGCTGGCAACATCAGCACAAACCTTCTGCGTGTTGCGGTGGGCACCGTGTTTCTTGGCGCAATCAGTGACGCCATGTTGCTTGGTCATTGGTACTTGGTGCAGCCAGGAATGCCACGTTCCATCTTGAACGAATTAGTTGATGCCCTTCGTTGGATTCTGCCGATTGAAATTATTGTCATGATCATCCCAACAGGGATGATCAGTGTTCTCACTGGAACCGTTGACGATGGCTGGAATGGCACCCTCGGATGGTTCTGGGTGGCCTGTGCCGTTACAACTGCGGTCCTGATTGAAGTCACGAGGGCTGCTCTGAAAGAGCGTAGTTATTCTGCCGTCATGGCTGCGACAGGCTTGCTGTATTTGGCGATCCTCACCGCCTTTGGCACCGATCTCGTGGCGCGGGCTGTCCTCGCCTAGTTTTGGCAGATGGAAACTTTTGAACGCACCATCTACAACTCAGAGCACGAACAGTTTCGTGCTGCTTTTCGCCAATGGTTAGATAAAGAGGTTGTTCCTCATCATGAGAAGTGGGAAGCAGACGGAATCGTTCCTCGCGACATTTGGCTAGCAGCAGGAAAGCTTGGCTTTCTTGGGTACCACGTGCCAGAACAATACGGCGGCGGCGGTGTTACCGATTTCAAATTTGGTGCCATCATGCAAGAGGAAGTGTCTGAAACTGGAGTTATCGGCAGTGCAAATGGCATGACGCTACACAACGACATTGTGTTGCCGTATTACTTAGGGCTTGCAACCGATGATCAGAAGCAACGCTGGCTTCCAAAAATGGTGAAAGGTGAACTGATTGGTGCATTGGCAATTACAGAACCAAACACAGGTAGTGATGTGGCAAACGTTCGCACCTCGGCTGTGCGTCATGGCGACACGTGGGTAGTTAACGGTGCAAAGACTTTTATCACTAACGGCATAAACAGCGACCTTGTTATCACCACTGTGCGCACCAACGACCAACCTGGTCACCGTGGGTTGTCTTTGTTGATTCTTGAGCGTGGAATGAAGGGTTTTGAGCGTGGACGCAATCTCAGCAAGTTGGGTATGCACGCACAAGACACAGCTGAGTTGTTCTTTACCGATGTAGAAGTTCCGAGCGAAAACATGTTAGGAGTTGAAGGCCAAGGATTCGTGTACCTTATGCAGAACTTGGCTCAGGAACGTCTCACTATGGCCGTTGGTGGCGTCAAAGTTGCATCGTCAGCGCTTCAGGCAACACTCGATTACACAAAAGATCGCAAAGCATTTGGTCAGTCCATCGCAACATTCCAAAATTCAAAGTTTGTTCTTGCTGAAATTGCAACAGAAGTTCAAATTGCCCAGGTCTATGTAGACCGGTGCATCGAATTACATTGCGAAGGACGGCTGTCTGCCGAACAAGCAGCAGCTGCAAAATTCTGGGTAACTGAATTGCAGAACAGAGTTGTCGACAAGTGCCTGCAGCTTCATGGCGGATATGGCTACATGCTGGAATACCCCATCGCCCGCGCATGGGCAGATAGTCGTATCCAGACTATCTATGGTGGAACCACTGAAATTATGAAAGAGATCGTGGGCAGAAGCCTCACGAAGTAATCAGAGAATAACTCCTGCTGCTCGCAGAGCGGCTGCATCTAAACCAAGAGATAACACGATTTCATCTGAATGCGCGCCCATCGCAGGAGCTGGTGGCTGAGTCTTGGTTGGTGTTCCCTTGAATCGCGGAGCATTACGGACTTCTCGCATGGTGCCTGCTAGTGGATGTTCGCGAATAAAGAACGTTTCGTTGTGAATGACTTGTGGGTCATCAACAACAGTTGCCAACGTGTTGAGTCCAGAAGCAGGGACATCATGAATCAGTGCACCTTCGAGAAAATCATGGACAGAAATAGTCTGCAATTGACGAACCACGATTTCTGTAAGTGCATCGGCATTAACTGCTCGCGCTTCACGATCTTTAAATCGTTCGTCTAGTGCAACCTCAGGTACACCGAGAGCTGCACAATAGCCCTCGAATTCAGATTGGGTGACAATAGAGGACGTGGCATAGCCATCTTTGAATTCCATCGCTGAATACACCGATGAAATTGTTGCTGTGCGCACTGCGTCTTCGTCAAGAAGGGCCACGTCCATTGCGCAGTCGGGCCATGTGAAGGCAATTGCAGCATCAAGCATTGAAATGGTGATGTGCTGTCCGCCAGCGCCACGCTCGCGTGCAAATAATGCAGCTGTGATTGCCTGGGCAACGGTGTATGCCGTGACTTTGTCGCAGATGAGGTGTTTGAAGATTGCTGGCTTGCCAGTTGCGGGGTCTGTTTGTACAGAAGCAAGACCAGAGGCAGCCTGGATGACGTTGTCATACACACGACGATGACTGCTCGGTCCGTCGGCCCCAAAGCCTGCAATTGATACATACACAATGTTCGGGTTGATGGCTCGTACATCTTCGTAACCGAAACCTAAACGCTCAACAGCGCCTGGCCGGAAGTTCTGAATCAGAACGTCAGCTGTTGCAATGAGTGAGCGTAAGACCTCAGTTCCTTGGGGCTTTTTTAAGTCAACGACAAGTGATTTTTTTCCACGATTGTGTAACGCATAAATGCCCGTGATGCCGTTCTTTTGCGAGCCGAGATAGCGCATCATGTCGCCGAGACCTGGTGACTCAACTTTGATGACTTCTGCTCCCTGATCTGCAAGTGTCATACCCGCTAGCGGTCCTGAAATCATAACGGACATGTCAATGACACGAATGCCAGTGAGTGGTCCTTGGCTGTGATCAATGCTCATGTTGGTGCCCCCGTTGCAACTAATGGCCATGGTCTTTCTCGTTCAAGCCGTAATGCAAGTTCGAGAAGAATTTGTTCTGTGAAATGTGGTCCGATGATTTGCAGTCCAACGGGAAGTCCGTCGACAAAACCGGCAGGCACGGAAATGCCAGGGTTACCGTGCAGATTGCAGGCAAACGTTAGCATCCCATTGTTTCTGCCACCAGCCTTGATGCCACCGAAAACTTTTGGAAGAGGCCCCTCGGCTGCAAACGCAATGTCAGGATTTGTTGCAGCGATGACAAGGTCAACTTCATCAAAGATCTGACTCATCTTCAAGTTCACTGCTGCGCGTCGTGCCTCAATTTTTGCTCGCTCAGCTGCGCTGTAGCGACCTTCAGTCAGTTGTAAGCCAGCGCGCATCTCTGGCGTTAAGTCGTCTGCACATGCTGGCCACATGTCACCGAGTGCTGCTGAAATCTCAATCATTCCGCTGATTGACCACGCTGCACCCATTCGTGGCAGGTCTGTATTCACGCCGTTGATGCGGCGCAAACCGGCAGATGCAACGAGATGATCGGCTGCTTCCAGCAATACATTCCACATTGCAGGCGACACAACAGCGCCACCCCAATCTTGAACAATTGCAACACGCAATCCTGCAACATTGACGGTGCCCAGTGCGTTTTCCCACCCGTCAACACGGGGAAGGCTGAGAGGGTCTGCTGCATGGTGGCCGTTACACACATCAAACCACCGGGCGGTGTCGCGCACACTGCGGGTCATTCCGCCTGTTGTGACTGTGAGGTTGCCGTATTCAACGTGAGGACCGCGAGGGATGCGACCAAAGGTGGATTTCAAACCTACGAGGCCTGTGAATCCGGCCGGAATACGTATTGAACCGCCGCCATCGCCGCCAGTTCCGAGCGCAAACAATCCACCCGCTACTCCTGCTGCACTTCCACCAGATGATCCGCCTGGTGTGCACGCTGTGTTCCACGGGTTGCGTGTGACGCCGTTCAAAACGGTGCGTGTGACATTTACTCCACCAAATTCACTTGCAGTGGTGAGACCGAAATGATTTGCACCTGCAGCGATGAGGCGAGAGACCATTGTTGATGTGTGTTCGGATTTCCGATCTGCAAATGGAACAGACGCTTCTGTAGATGGCCAACCTTGCACGTAGTCAAGTTCTTTCACAGCCATTGGCACTCCACCGAATGGAAGTGAAACATCTGCACGTGATGCACGTTCTAATGCGCCATCGCTATCAAGAAATGAGATGCAGTTCAGTGAACTTGTGGCAATTGCAGACAATGTCGCTTGCAATTCTTCACGAGGGGACCTGCGTCCCGCTCTGAATTCGTCTACTAGCGAACATGCATCGCCTTGCCATGGTGTATCAGTCATAAGCGCAACTTAGTCCATGATCGAAACCTTCGACCCTGACGGAAAACATGCACCTGGGTAAGATGGAACCGCTTATGGATAGTCGTGCTTTTCTCGGTCTGCAACAGACTCATAATCCCTATCGTTGGCATCTTCCCGTTGATCTTCGTCTCTGCACAGGTGGGAACTTTCTCTATGGCGGCAGTGCCTTAGGAGCAGCCATCTCGGCGATGGAAGGAACAACAGGCAGAAACGTCATCTGGACAACTGCTCAGTACCTCAGCTATGCCCGCCCAGGTGAAGTGATGGATATTGATGTGATTGTGCCGGTTGAGGGAAATGCCATCACACAGGCACGCGTTGTGGGCCACGTGGGAGAGCGAGAGATCATCACGGTGAATGCGGCGCTTGGCGATCGTAATTTTGAACATTCTGGACAGTTCGTGAAGGCACCCGAAGCCGGCCGGCCAGAGGACTACAAGAACTGGCGCCATCGCCATATCTCTGAAGGCACCATTCATGACTTCATGGAAGAGCGCATTGTGAAGGCCCGCACTGATGAAGAGCTCGACGGCACTCCTGGTGACGGCCAAACAGTTATGTGGGCGCGTTTGCCACAAGTCATCGAAGGTGTTGATGCGGCAACTCTTGGCGTCTTGGGCGACTTTGTTCCTCGCGGTGTTGGCCAGGCGCTTGGTATTCGCGGCGGTGGCAATTCGCTCGATAACACTTTGCGTGTCATGAACTTGGTCCCCACCACGTGGGTTCTTCTTGATATTCGTGTTCAGGGTGTTGCGCGAGGCTTTGGGCACGGACTCGTGCATATGTTCGCTGAAGACGGAACTCTCATGGCAACCGCCAGTCAGAGTTGCATTATTCGAATGTGGAAAGGTGATGACTAATGAATGCATACGGAGCAAAGGGCCAACATGGTTTGCCGGTACGACCCGGCATGACCGTGCCGCTACCAGGCCCACTACATAGTCATAAAGACAAACTGTCAGAACTTGCCGACATGGGGTACACCGATATCTGGTCTGCAGAAGCAGATGGTGCAGATGCGTTTACACCGTTGGCACTTGCATCTGCATGGGAACCTCGCTTGCGTCTTGGCACTGCCATTGTTCCGGCATTTACACGCAGTCCAGCCTTGTTCGCACAATCTGTAGCGTCGCTTGCTGATGCTGCACCTGGCCGCTTTGCAATCGGTGTCGGATCTTCTAGCAATGTCATTGTTGAACGTTGGAATGGAGTCCCATTCGAAGAGCCATACAAGAAGGTGCGCGACGTTGTTCGCTTCCTGAATGACGCACTTGGTGGCGAAAAAGTGTTGAAGGAATACGACACCTTCAAAGTTGACGGATTCCGTTTGGGCATCAAGCCTGAAGTGAAGCCGCAGATTCTTGTTGCTGGTTTGCGCGAAGGCATGTTGCGCCTAGCTGCTCGTGAAGCAGATGGTGCAATCATTAACTGGCTGAGCCCAGAAGACGTCACCCGTGTTGCCGAAGTAGTGCATGGTGCCGCAGATGGAACACCGAAAGAAATCGTTGCGCGTATCTTCGTATGCCCATCTGAAAATACTGAAGCAGTGCGTTCCATGGCGCGTTTTGCAATCGCTGCCTATCTCAACGTGCCTGTTTATGCCGACTTCCATGCATGGCTCGGACGTGGGGATTTGTTGAAGGGGATGTGGGACAACTGGAAGGCAGGCGACCGAAAGGCCGCACTTGCTGCCATTCCTGATGAAGTTGTTGATGCTCTGATTGTTCATGGGTCACCGGAGTATTGTCGCGATCGCATTCGTCAATATTTTGATAATGGCGTCACCACGTCAACTCTTGCCATCATGCCTTTTGATCCTGATTTAAAACATTGGGATGCAGTTCGTTCGTTATCGCCGTCGGCGCACAAATAAGTTCCTACTGCTGCAATGTCTGACAAGCCCGTCAAGGGAGTAACGAAAGAAGGCTGGAAACTTCTACGTGAAACATTAGTTTCGCAACGCAAAGGTTTACTAGCTGGAGTTGCTGTTGGTCTGTCTTGGTCGGTCGGAAAGATGGCAGTTCCGCAACTCACGCGCTATGCGATTGACCGCGGAATCACTAAGAACGGCTCATTGCTGTTTTGGACGTCCACAATTCTTGTAGCGGCCCTCGTTGCTGGGGTCTTTGCAGGATGGCGCCGTTTTATTGCATTCCGCGAAAGTCGTCTGACAGAAACGGTTCTGCGCGAACGTCTATTTGCACAAATTCAAGGGCTTCATGTCGGTTTCCATGACCGCACTCAAACGGGACAGCTGATGAGTCGTGCATCGAGCGACTTGTTGCAAGTGCAAGGCTTTGTAGTCAACATTCCAATTTTTGCTTCACAGGTCACCATGGTGTTAGGTGTCGTTGCGATTCTCTTCCTGACTGATTCGTTGTTGGCGGCAGTCGCACTTGCGCCATTGCCATTTATTAATATTTCTGCAAGATCATTCTCGCACAAGATTCACCCAACGGTTCTTGCCGTGCAACAAGAGCAAGCACAACTAGCAAGCGTTGTCGAAGAATCAGTTTCCGGTATTCGTGTTATCAAGGGTTTTGGCGCTGAGGCAGTACAGCAAGCCAAGTTAGAAGTTGAAGCAGACGACATTCGCCGTGAATCAATGAAAGCTGCCCGCATCCGTAGTCGTTTTCTTCCGGCAATCGATTTGCTCCCTGGCCTCGGACTGGTCGCAGTTCTTGGACTGGGTGGCCACCGTGTCATTAATGGCGACATGTCTCTGGGCGGACTGGTCGCGTTCAATGCGTATCTCACTATGTTGATTTGGCCAATGCGCAACATCGGTATGACAGTTGCAATGGGGCAACGTGCAGCATCAGCATTGGTGCGGATTCATGAAATCTTGGCAGTGGTGCCGGCAATTGCTGACCCTCCTCATCCACTGCGACTTCCACGAGCTGCGGTCGCGCAACCTGTTGGGGCAGTGAAATTTGAAAATGTTCGATTCGGGTATGAGATTGGCCATACAGATATTCGCGTTCTCGAAGGGTTCAACTTCTCCGTTGCGCCTGGAGAATCAGTTGCTATTGTCGGTGCGACTGGATCTGGAAAGTCCACCATTGCCCGTTTGTTGTTGCGCTTCTATGATCCACAGGCCGGAAGCATCAGTCTTGATGGGGTGAATCTGCGTCAGTTGCGGCTACCAGATCTTCGCCACTCAGTGGGCGTGGTATTTGAAGACACTCTGCTCTTTCATGACACGGTGTCGGCCAACATCGCCTTTGCAAAACCAGAAATTGATTTCTCTGTTGTTCAGCGTGCGGCAAAATTGGCTGGTGCTCACGACTTCATCTTGCAATTACCGAATAAGTACGACACTTCATTGGGGGAGCGTGGCTATTCATTGTCTGGTGGGCAACGGCAACGTATAGCTATTGCGCGTGCAATTGTTGCCGACCCTCGCGTATTGGTCCTAGACGATGCAACCTCTGCAGTTGACCCAACAAAAGAACATGAGATTCGTGATGCGTTGGCCACAGTGATGCGCGGACGCACCACATTGGTTATTGCTCACCGTCCAGCCACCATTGAATTAGCCGACCGAGTGGTACTTCTTGATGAAGGTCGTATCAGCGCCACAGGTTCACATCATGAGTTGTTGGAAACGAACGAGAAGTATCGCAGTGTCCTAGCTGCCATGACCAGCACGGTGATTAAGTAGTTATGTACGCAGGAGGACGTGGAGGACGTGGAGGCGGCGGAGGTGGCGGTGGTGGCCGAGGTATGGACGAGGATCAGAAGCTTGACCGTTCCCAAACGCGTGTGGTGCTCATTCGTAGCTTCCGAATGGCGGGTGAGTTTCGCAAACAAGCAATCCTGGCATTAGGTCTTGTCATCATCACTGTGCTGTGCACTTTGGCCGGGCCAGTACTAGTGCGTCATGGCATTGATGCTGGTATTCGTAAAGGTGATCGCAGCGCACTTGATAAGACAGTCATTGCCTACATCGTCGTAGTAATCATCGCTTATGTCGTTGGACGTTGGCAATACGTTGCACTGAACTCCGCCGGTGAAGGCTTCTTGCGTCTGATTCGAATTCGAGTGTTTTCTCGAATGCAGAAACAATCAATGGCATTCTTTGACCGCGAGAAAGCTGGAGTACTTGTTGCGCGAATGACTGCCGACATTGAATCGATGGCAGAACTAGTGCAATGGGGCTTGATGCAGTTTCTCTCATCATTCTTGTTGCTGTTCTTTGCGTTCTTTCTATTGATGAGCTTGTCGTGGCAGCTCACACTGATCTCTCTTATTGTGTTCCCGTTTTTAATTTTGGCGACCATAAAGTTTCAACGTGATGCAAACAAGGCGTATCTAGAAGTACGAGACAAAGTCGGAGCGAATCTCTCCGCCCTGCAAGAGGGCATTACTGGTGTTCGGGTAATTCAGGCATATGCACGAGAAGACGAGCAGATTCGTCGATTTGAAGAATCAAACAGGGCCCTATATCGCAGCCACATTCACAGCGTGAAAGTCAGTACGTGGTATTTCGGGCTTATTGAATTTGCTGGTATTGGTTCGTCTGCGCTCATCGTGGGCGTTGGCGGTTTGTTGGTGCACAACGGAACGGTATCTCTTGGAACTGTTGTGGCATTCGTACTGCTGCTTGCCAGTTTGTTTGACCCTGTTCAGCAACTGTCGCAGTTATACAACACATTGCAGTCTTCTGCAGCGGCACTGCACAAGTTGTTCGGCATTATCGATGCAGTTCCTGATGTTGATGAATCGCCGAACCCCATTTCACTTCCTCCGGCAGGCGATGTGGTGGTTGACAACATCACATTCTCGTATGCAGGCGCGGTGCAACCGGCCTTGGAAAACGTGTCGCTTACTCTCAAAGCAGGCACACGCCTTGCATTGGTTGGCCCAACTGGTGCCGGAAAATCAACTCTCGCAAAGTTGATGGCCCGTCTGTACGACGCTCAATCCGGCACAGTCTCATACGGCGGGGTAGACCTACGTCGTGCATCAATGGATGATCTGCGTAATCGCATCGTTGTTATCCCTCAAGAAGGTTTCTTGTTTGACGGCACTATCCGCGACAACCTCCGTATCGCAAAGCCAGATGCCACAGAAGACGAACTTCTCATTGCGCTTGACAAAATTGGCCTGCGTGAACGGTTTGAAGCATTGCCAGAAGGTCTTGATACCGAAGTTCGTGAGCGCGGTTCTCGTTTGTCTGCGGGCGAACGTCAGCTGGTCGCGCTCTCTCGCGCTGCTCTTATCGACCCAGCCGTGTTAGTGCTTGATGAGGCAACTTCAAACCTTGACCCAGGCACAGAGATGCTTGTGGAAGCTGCGCTTGAAAAACTAATGACCAACCGAAGCGTCATCGTGGTTGCGCATCGTCTGTCAACAGTGCAGCGTGCAGACAAGATTGCTGTTGTGGCTGATGCGCACATTTCAGAGATAGGCACGCATGATGAGCTGATTGCTCTGAATGGTCATTACGCATTACTTGCATCTACATGGAATAAAACTCAACCCCACTAAGCGTTTGGTAGTAATTGCTACGCACTCGTACCTCCCGTAATTGAGGTGAAATTACTGTGTTACGGTACTTTTTTATTCCAGGTTTAAAAATTAATTCGAAGGAAACAACATGTCACAAGATGAAAAAGAAGTGAAGAGAGTCGTAACTCTCTATATCGATGGTGCTGGCAATGGAAATGCCGAGCAAATGAATGAGGCATTCCACAGCAGCGCACGCTGGTTTGGCACGATGGATGGTGTTGATTACGACATGGACAAAGAAGGCTTTGTTGCATACATGGTTGAGACGCCAGGTCTTCCTTCGAAGGCAGAGATCGTCGATGTTCAGATCGATGGCACAGCTGCACGAGTAACTGTCAAAGAAGAAGGATTCTGGGGTGGTATCTCATTCACCAACTTCTTCAATTTGTCAATACTTGACGGCCGTTGGCAGATTACAAATAAGACTTTTGCCGCCACCGGCGGTGGACACGCTTAGATTCGGTTGCAGTTCACTAGCTATGAATGCTGTGAAGTGAGACGGCGAAAAGTTTCAATTTCTTCGACATCGTAAGGTGATCCATCTCGATGAAGTAGTTCGTGAAACCACGGCTCTTCGTCTGTGACTGGTTCGGTCCAAGAGCGCCACGGAAAACGAGTCTGGGTCCTGCCATCAACAAACCCCCAGTTGATGGCGCCCACGCCATGTTCAGCAAAAACTTCTAAGAGGTCAACAGTTGAACCAGCGGTGCGGGCCAACCATTCTGTGCAGAGGAGTGGTCGACCAAATGTCTTGAGCGATTCAATGACTGCGGTGAGTATTTCACGAGGTTCATAACAGTGAAACGAAATGATGTCACTTCGATTGAGAATTAGTTCATTCAAGGAGTTTTCTGCTGGTTTCCAGTGTGAGTTGTACTCCCATATCCCGACTGTCAATGGTTGTGATGGGGATATTTCTCGTGCCCAATCGAACACCTGCGATACCAATTCAGTGGCTGTCCTTATTTTTTCATCACGAGAGCCCAGTTTCAAAGTGACTGTGTCGACCTGGTCCGGTTCATTGAATAGATCCCATGCGATAACGCGTGAATCATTGTTGAATCTTCTGATGACTTTTTGCACATAATCCTGCAGCTCGAGCCATCGAGAACGGTCATAGAAGATTTCAGAACCAGGACTTTGTACCCACATGGAATTGTGAAGCCGTGGTGAGGGTTCTCGCTGGACGCCAAGTCGCGGTTTCGGATTCCATACTCCGTCGAAAAGTACGGGGATAACTCCTATTCCGTGTGAATGCGCGACTGAGAGGACAGTTTCCATGCGGGCAAGAAAATTCTCTGCTGATTCGGTAAACAAAAGATCGTGGAGATACAAACGAATTGTGTTCATACCGACATCTGCGGCCCATCCCAATTCTTGACTGATGGTTGCAATGTCGAATGTCTGTTGCTGCCACATCTCCAGTTGATTACCGGCAGTGGACGGACTAAAATTACATCCAACTCTCCAGCCAGCATGACTGCTCCAGACATTGGCCCGTTCAATAGTCCACGTGTCACTTGTCATGGACATATCTAATCGTGCAGGGGAGAGGCTCAACGAGCCGCACGGTTAGTCGCGAGCGACGAAGTACTTTGACTTTGGGTGATGACAGATAATCGCTGATGTGGATTGTTCTGGTTGATATTGCCAGCCGGTGTCTTCACCAACTTCGATACCGATACGGCCAGCCTCAAGAAGTTCGGCGACGCGAGCGTTGTCTTCAAGGTCTGGACATGCGGGGTATCCCCAGCTGTAACGACCACCGCGGTACTGCTGACGAAACAGGCCGGCAACCGACGGACCATCTTCGTTTACGAAGCCCCACTCGGTACGAATGCGGTGGTGCCAGTACTCAGCAAGTGCTTCTGCCATTTCGACGCCGATGCCGTGAAGTTCGAGGTAATCCTGGTACTTATTGGCTGCAAATAGTACGGCTGCTGCTTCGCTGATTGGGTGACCCATGGTGACAATGTGGAACGCTGCGTAATCAGGCTCGCCACTTTCAACAGACCGAAAGAAGTCGGCGATGCACATGAATGGTGCAACTTTTTGGCGCGGGTAGTTAAAGCGAGTGCGTTCAACGGTGCGTGTGTCATCTGTGAAGACGACTAGGTCGTTACCGTCGCTGTTGACAGGGAAGTATCCGTACACCAGTTGTGGAACTAGGACACCACTGGCTTTTGCATTGCTGAGTTGTGCGCGCAAGATGGGGCGGATGCGATCTTTGAAATCAATGTCTGATTCACCCTCGTTCGGGCGGTACTGCCATTGGTTGCGGAACAGGGCAGTTTCGTTGATGTATTCAGCGATCTCGTCAAGACCGATGCCCTTAACGACTTTTGAGCCAAGGAATGGCGGAACAAAGACTGTGTTATCTGTTTCAACTTCTGGAGAGCGATGAGGAATAGAGGCGGGATCAACCTCAACCTTTTCACGTCGTGGAATGACACGTTCGCCAAGCTTGCGACCAAAGTCTGGGTCATCAACGCCTGACTTTTTGATTGCCATAAGGGTGTCGAGAGTTGCGAGGCCCTCGAAGGCATCTTTGCCGTACAGAACACGGCCGTCATAAATTTTGCGCAGGTCTTGTTCTACGTAACTACGGGTAAGCGCTGCACCACCAAGAAGAATTGGAATATCACTGAGGCCTTGTGCATTGAGTTCGAGCAAGTTGTCACGCATGATGATGGTGCTCTTCACGAGCAGTCCGCTCATACCGAGCGCGTCAGCGCCGACTTCTTTCACCTTGGTGATCATTTCCGAAATACTGATTTTGATTCCAATGTTGTGCACTTCATAACCATTGTTGGTGCAGATGATGTCCACTAGGTTTTTACCGATGTCGTGAACGTCACCCTTTACGGTGGCCAATACCAGCTTGCCTTTTGCGCTGCTCTCACCAGTCTTTGCCATATGAGGTTCAAGATAAGCAACTGCGGTCTTCATGGTTTCTGCGCTTTGCAAAACGAACGGCAATTGCATACGGCCAGAGCCAAAGAGTTCTCCCACTTCGCGCATACCATCAAGAAGAATTTCGTTGATGATGTCAAGCGGTGCAATACCATCTGACATTGCACGTTCAAGATCGTCAGTAAGCCCTTCGCGGTCGCCATCGATAATGCGTTGACGCAAGATTTGTTCAATGGTCCAGTCAGTGCGGTCTTCTTTGACGGCGTCGATTGTTGACACGTCAGCGAAAATCTCGAGCAACTTCGTGAGCGGGTCGTAGCCAGGTGAACGGCGATCGAAAATGAGGTCTTGGCAGACAGTGATCTGTTCATCAGGAATACGTACAAGCGGCAAAATCTTTGACGCGTGCACGATTGCTGAATCGAGGCCTACTTGGCGGGCTTCATGTAAGAACACACTGTTCAACACCTGGCGTGTCGATGGGCTAAGTCCAAAACTGACGTTTGAAAGACCAAGAGTGGTGAACGCACCAGGAATCTCTTCCTTGATGCGACGAATAGCCTCAAGGGTGGCAATGCCGTCTTTGCGCAAGTCTTCGTCGCCAGTGCCAATAGGGAATGTGAGTGCGTCGAAAATGAGGTCGCTTGCTGAAAGGCCATACCGTTCGGAGGCGATTGTGTGAATGCGATGAGCAACTTCCATCTTCCATTCAACGTCGCGTGCCTGACCGCGTTCGTCAATCAACAAACAGATAACAGCTGCGCCGTAATCACGAGCAAGCGAGAACACGCGATCGAGACGACTGCCAGGTGCCTCGCCATCTTCAAGGTTGGCTGAGTTCAAAATGCTGCGGCCACCCGTATGCAATAGGCCGGCTTCCATAACTTCTGGCTCAGTTGAGTCAAGAACAAGCGGAACGCTTGCTTGGCTGGCGAAACGTGATGCAATTTCATTCATGTCAACGGCGCCATCGTGGCCGACATAGTCAACGCATACGTCAAGCACGTGAGAGCCTTCGCGGATTTGCTCAGTTGCCATTTTGACGCAGGAGTCCCAGTCTTCGCGCAACATTGCGTCGCGGAATGCTCTCGAACCGTTTGCGTTGGTGCGCTCACCAATGATGAGGAAACTGTTGTCCTGTTCCAGCGTGACAGGGGAGTACAACGATGACACGCTTGGTTCGAATTCTGGTATGCGCACTTTCGGGGTGACGCCGCGAACAGCCTGTACTACTTGGCGTAAATGTTCTGGCGTTGTGCCGCAGCATCCGCCCACAATGCTGATACCCAATTTGCTGACATGTTGCAAATGAAATTCTGCAAGTTGTTCTGGAGTGAGGTCGTAATGAGTTCTTCCATCAACAACACTTGGTAATCCGGCGTTTGGCAGCACGCTGATAGGGATCAGGGAATGCTCGCTGAGGTAACGCAAGTGTTCCTGCATTTCAGATGGCCCGGTTGCGCAGTTGATGCCGATGACGTCGGGCTTCATTGCCTGCAGTGACGCATACGCGGCACCGATTTCGGTTCCGACCAACATGCGGCCCGTTGTTTCCATGGTGACTTGCACTTGAATCGGAACTTCGCGGCCAACAATCTTCATTGCACGACGGCAGGCCTGCATTGCGGCCTTGATTTGCAACAAGTCCATGCATGTCTCGATGAGAAAGAGATCCGAGCCGCCATCAAGAAGACCGCGAGCTTGTTCTTCATAGGAATCACGCAAGGTGGCGAAATCAATATGCCCAAGGCTTGGCAACTTTGTGCCTGGCCCAATGCTTCCTGCCACGTAGCGAGGGCGGCCATCTACTTCGTACGTGTCGGCAACACGGCGAGCAATTGCTGCAGCAGCCACATTGAGTTCGTATGCCTTTTCAGGAATGTTGTATTCCACGAGCACGGTGGAGAAACTTCCGAAGCTGGCGGTTTCAATAACATCGACGCCCACGTCAAGGAATGCGCGGTGCATGGATTCAATGACATCAGGGCGGGTAAGGCACAGCATTTCATTGCAGCCCTCGAGCGATTCTCCGCCAAAGTCAGCTGGGCCGAGGTCGAGATCTTGGACGAAAGTTCCGAAGGCGCCATCGAAAACGATGACTCTGTCGCGGACTGCATCGAGGTAGGGCTGGCGATTCATGACTCCTTCACGATACTTGCCATAGAGTCAATGGAATGGCTCGTATAAAGATCTACACCCGAGAAGGCGACGACGGCACGACCGGACTCTTTTACGGAGGCCGAGTGCCAAAGGATAGTGAGTTGCCTCGCGCCTATGGTGCCGTTGATGAAGCACAAGCCGTCATTGGGCTTGTGCGTACAGCGGCTGGTCATGGTTCTGAGGTTGATGACATCGTGGTGCCGATGATGAAAGACCTGTATGTGTTGATGGCCGAATTGGCCACATTGCCTGAAAACCGCCACAAGTTAAAGCCAGGTGTCAGTTGTGTCACACCTGAGATGGTGGATCGTCTGGAACAGATCATCGACGACCTTGATACGAAGTTTGAACCGCTGACCGAATTTGTTGTGCCCGGAGAACATCCAGTATCTGCATGGCTCGACTTTGCTCGTACCACTGTGCGCCGTGCCGAGCGTCAGGCGTTTGCTGCAGCCCCGCCGCCAAGTTATGTCGTGCCGTATCTCAACAGGTTGTCTGACTTGTTGTGGACCATGGCACGTTGGCAAGAGGGCACCTCGCGCCCTGTAAAGAGCCTGTAGCTACTTCGGCGAAGGCGCAGTGAGCGCCGCCACATAGAGTGGGGCCATGCGTACTGCTTTTTCTGTTTCAAAGTCCGTTCCTACCAAAGTGGCAGCCATCGTTATTCCGGTCGCTGCTTCTGGTCCTATTCCAAGTGGTGTCGGCCTCAGTCGTGCGCAATTAGCTGCCCTAGGGTTTGAAGGAAAGACATCACAAACGCATACGTTGACTGCTGCTTCTGGAAAATCTGCAGTGCGTGTACTGGTGGGCATTGGCGATGTGCGTGACCTCAACACCAGTGTGTTACGCAATGTGGCAGCGTCTGCTGCTCGCGCCTCTTCACGATACGAATCAATTGCCACCACGTTGCCAGGCGTTATTCGCGGAAGCGCGAAAACATCGACGCAAGCAGTTGTTGAAGGGATTGCTCTTGCACTTCATCGCTGGGTCGCATTGAAAAACGACAAGTCTGGATTAGTAAAGTTGACATCTGTCACTTTGGTATCTGCTGAAAAAACTGCTGACGTTCAAGCGGGCATGTTGATGGGAATTGCTACGTCAACTGCAGTCTGCACCGCACGCGACTTTGCTAACACTCCGCCGTCACACCTGACAGCCAGTCAATTTGCAGAGCATGCTGTGGCAATTGCCAACGCTTCTGGATTAGAAGCCACCGTGTACAACCGTGATCAACTCATCGCAATGGGTTGCGGCGGACTCGTTGGCGTCAATGCCGGCAGCACAGAGCCACCTCGCATGGTGAAGTTGGTCTACACACCAACATCAGCAAAAGGAAAAGTGGTCCTGGTTGGCAAAGGCGTCATGTACGACTCCGGCGGTATCTCGCTGAAGCCAACCAACGAAAGCCATGCTGCAATGAAGATGGACATGAGTGGAGCTGCTGCTGTGCTGTCCACAATGGGTGCTTTGCGAGCTATGAAAGTAAAGACTCAAGTGACTGCGTACTTGATGTGCACAGACAACATGCCAAGTGGAAGCGCATTGAAGTTGGGTGATGTGCTCACCATGCGTAATGGCAAGACTGTCGAAATTCACAACACAGACGCCGAGGGTCGACTTATTCTCGCTGACGGTTTGTCGTTGGGTGCAGAATCAAAACCTGACGCCATGATTGATATTGCAACTCTTACGGGTGCGTGCCTTGCTGCTCTTGGAAAGAGAATGGCCGGTGTATTGGGAAATAACGCAGGTGTTATTGATCAATTGAAGGCATCAAGCACGCGTACTGACGAGCTGTTATGGGAATTGCCGTTGTTTGCTGATTACCGCAGAACACTCGACTCCAACGTGGCAGACATGCGAAATGTTGGTGGGCCACTTGCAGGTGCAACAATTGCAGCTTTGTTCCTCAGTGAGTTTGTCGGCTCAACTCCATGGGCTCACCTTGACATTGCAGGCCCAATGGATGCCGACAGCGACAATGGTTGGTTGAACCGTGGGGCAACTGCGTACGGCACCCGACTTCTTATTGACTTCTGTGCCAACTTCACAAAGCCACCAAAAAAGAAGTAACTAGTTTTCCAGCGGCAACAAGTGCATTGCTGCTTCTTCAAGATGGGAATTCCAGTCAGGAACCGATGAAGGTTCTGCAAGTGGGATCACCACAAACTTCGATGCGCCAACATCAATAAATTGTTGGATTGTGTGCGCTAGCGCATCCCATCCGGTCGGGACAAGAACAGAAACGTCATCGAGGTCTGGTCTGCGTGCTTTCAGCCCCTCAAGCAAAGCAGCGGGTGGTTCACCAATGACATAGGGGATAAGCACGCCAAAGTGTTCATCTTCTATTTCGCGTTCGTGCTCTGTTGCAACAGTGGTGATTGTTTTCCAGCCTGCTTCTGCGTCTTGTGGTGTAACAAATGATGGCAGCCAACCGTCGGCCAATCTTCCAACGCGCTTCAGTTCGCTCTCGGCAATGCCACCGAGCCACACATCAGGTGGTTTTTGTTTTGGTTTTGGGTTCACGCGCAAATTGTCATAGTTATAGAACTCACCATGGAATGTGACTTCTTCGTTCGTCCAGCACGCACGAAGAACTGCAAGTGCTTCGTTAAACATCTTTGCGCGCTTCGTACGTTCGACACCAAACGCTTGTTGTTCATGAACGTCTGCGACACCAAGTCCGAAGGCGGGAAGAAGGCGTCCGTTTGACATGCGGTCAAGCGTGGCTAATTCTTTTGCCAACACGATGGGGTTGCGACCAGGGAGAACCATGACGCTCATTCCCACCTTGAGACGCGTAGTGCGTGCTGCGGCCATAGCCATTGCAACCAGAGGGTCTGGGGCGTCTCCGCCGATGCGCTCGCTCAGCCACAGGCTGTCGAAGCGAAGTCTCTCGAGAGTGTCGACCACTTCAAGAAAACCAGTGTCATTCAGGGTGGTGCGAACCCCTAATCCGTAGCCAATGCGAACCTTCATGTTTTCCATGCTGACACATGAGCCGCGGGGCAATAGCCTCGGCGCATGGCGAATTCTTCATCTTTTGACCCCGTTTCCCAATTTCGTGTGGACGGCAAGATTGCCATCGTCACGGGTGCTTCGTCTGGTCTTGGTGCCCGCTTTGCTCGTGTCCTGCATGCAGCAGGCGCCACTGTGGTGTTGACCGCTCGTCGTCTTGACCGGTTGGAGTCGTTGTCGAAGGAGCTTCCGGGTTCTATTTCCATCAAATGTGACGTGGCCAGCGCAAGCGACCGAGAGGCGTTAATTGCTGAAGTCATTTCAACGTGTGGGCGAGTGGACATTTTGGTGAACAACGCTGGCATTACTCACAAGATTGCAATTGAATCTGAAACGCTCGACATGTTTGAAGAAACAATGAAAGTGAACACCACTGCAATTTGGCATCTGTGCAAACTTGCTGGAGAAAATATGGTTGCCAATAGAAGCGGTGTGATCGTGAATGTGGCATCGATCTTGGGAATGATTGCGGGAACACCAATCAAGCAAGCAAACTATGCCGCTAGCAAAGGTGCCGTTATCGCGCTATCGCGGGAGATTGCTGTTCAGTGGGCCCGAAAAGGTGTTCGAGTGAACTCGCTGTGCCCTGGATGGTTTGTCAGTGAAATGACAGCGGGAATGGACACCGATGACAGTTCACAAAAATACGTGATGCAGAACTCACCGATTCCCCGTATGGGGGCAGAACATGAACTTGATGGTGCATTGTTGTTTATGGTCAGCGATGCATCATCCTTTATGACAGGTCAATCAGTCATCGTTGATGGTGGCTGGACCGCTCGATGACAGATCAACCCGGAGTAATGCCAGCACGTGTGGCATTGTCTGCGCCAGGGATACGGCCACTTCTCATCTCAAGTTTTGTTCTGACAACCGGAGTAATGCTGCAAGCAGCAGCATTGGGGAAACACATCTTTGACATCACTGACTCCGAGCTAGACATTGGTTGGCTTGGACTTGCCGAGTTCATGCCCGCCGTGTTGTTGGTACTCGTCACCGGAACAGTTGCAGACAGGCTTAATCGCAAAAAGATTTCACTTCTGGCTCAATTTGGCGAGTTCATAAGTTCTATCTTGTTGGCGCTGTATGCGCTCACTGACCCCACATCAGCTGGCCCAATTTTTGCAATCGCAGTTTTGTTTGGTGCTTCGCGTGCCTTCTTGTCGCCTGCGTTGCGACCGATTGCCGCCATGATTGCACCGGAAGGTGGACTGCCACGCGTCATTGCTTTCTACAGCGCTACGTGGACAGGTGCTGCAATCTTTGGGCCTGCAATTAGTGGGTTTCTATATGCCGTCGACCCTGCATTGGCCTACGGGGCAGCAGCATTTCTGATTGCAGGCGGCATGTTCTTTTTGTCTCTTGTGCAATTGCCAAAAGTTGTTGAACCGATAGTTCCATTAGAACGGCCAACACTGCGAGACGCTGTGGAAGGGCTGGTGTTTATTCGCAGAACTCCGGTGTTGCTAGCGGCCATCTCGTTAGATCTCTTTGCTGTGTTGTTCGGAGGCGCGGTTGCGTTGCTTCCGGTTATTGCTGAAGAACAGCTCCACGTCGGCGATATTGCCTATGGGTGGTTACGTGCTGCAGGAGGAATAGGTGCTGCAACAATGGCAATTTTCCTTGCGTTTCGACCAATCCGTCGACATATCGGTCGCACTCTGTTGGTTGCTGTGGGAGTATTTGGTGTGGCCACAATTGTCCTTGGGACAACAAAATCATACCTTGTTGCTTTTATTGCTCTATTAATTATTTTTGCCTCTGACATGATCAGTGTGTTCATACGCAGTTCACTAGTTCCACTTGTGACACCAGATGACAAACGTGGACGCGTTAGTGCGGTAGAAAATGTGTTCATCGGTGCGTCTAACGAACTTGGGTCGTTTGAGTCGGGTGCTGTATCCAGCTTTGTTGGTACGCCTGCCACTGTGATTGGGGGCGGTATAGCCACTCTTGCTGTTGCCGGAGTCTGGTGGGCTGCATTTCCTTCTCTGAGAAATATCAATCGTTTCGAAGATCTTGAGGATCAAAAAGTGCAATGAAATCTCACGTCGTTCGCACCGCATGCACTTTGGATTGCCCCGATGCGTGCACGCTTGATGTCACGGTGACAGATGGCGTGATTACAGATATTGACGCAGCAAAGGACGAAGATATCAATCCCTTTACTGCGGGTTTTATTTGCCGAAAAGTGCAAATGAGCACGAAGCGCATTTATTCGTCTGAACGAATAGCTACTCCACTTATCCGTACTGGCAAGAAGGGTGACGGTGTATTCCGTTCCGCATCCTGGGACGAAGCGCTAGACCTCATTGCATCGCGAATCAAAGGTGGTATTGCTGCTCGCGGAGTCAACAGCATTGCGCCCTATCTTTACAACTCATCGTCAGGAATGCTTGAAGGAAATGGTTCTACTTTTGAACTGTTTGCTCGGCTTGGCGCTCCAGAGATTGAGCACACAATTTGTGCCTTTACCTATGGGCGTGCATGGGAACAGGTTTTCCCGGGACTCTCATCGGCAGATCCGCAATCAATCCCAAAAGCGAAACTTCTCATCATTTGGGGCGCAAACTCGACTACATCAAACTCGCACCTTCCACCACTGATTAATGAATGTAAAGCCAATGGGGGGACAGTCATTGTCATTGACCCTCGAGTGACAGGTATCGCAGATCGTGCCGACCTTCACGTGCCGTTGTTGCCGGGAACTGATGCTGTTTTCGCCATGGCAATTGCAGCGGAACTAGAACGCAGAGGAAAACTTGATTCGGCATTTATTCGTGATTATGTGAGTGGCTCTGAAGAGTACCTAGCACTGTGTCGCGTGTGGACTCTTGATGAGGCAGCAGATGAATGTGGTATTGATGTCTCGGTATTCCAAGAGTGTGTAGACCTCATCAGTACATCCTCGCCAGCGATGTTGCGCATTGGGTGGGGAGTTGAACGCAATGTCAATGGTGGCAGTGGCATGCTTGCCGTTTTTTCCTTATGGGCGCTTGCTGGTCATTTTGAAGTCGAAGGAAGTGGAGTTCTTGGATCCACTTCGCGAGCAACGTCGGGACGTATCAATGCATTACTGCCTGTTGTACCGGTTGCTCGTGTAGCCGTAAATATGAATCATGTGGGACGTTGGCTGAATTCTGACGATGCCCCAACTGTTCTTTTTATTCAAGGCGCAAACCCGGCCGTCACGGCAAATGATCAACAGCGAATGTTGTCAGGGCTTGCTAATGCTGAAGTATTCACCGTGGTGCATGACCAAGTGATGACCGATACGGCGAAGTATGCAGATGTTGTATTGCCGGCAACTACCCAATTTGAAATTGATGACATAGCCGCAAGTTACGGATCGTTTTCGTTGCAGCGAGTAAACAAGGTCATTGAACCAGTGGGTGAGTCGCGCAGTAATGATTGGCTTGGTCGTGAATTGGCAGCACGCCTTGATGTGCACATTGCCACACCACGTGCCGAGGATATTGAAGCGGAGCAAAACACTATTGTTCTCACACCACAAAATAGTGTCCAGTTTCGTGATGTTTTCCCCGTAGGTATGAAGGCGCAACTGTTTTCGCCCGATTCTGAATTGCCATTGCCTTCGCCGATGACTGGACGAGGATCGACCGGTTTGTATTTGCGACTGCTCACGTCAGCTACTGCTCGAACGGTGAACTCCATGTTCGCAGAATATGACCCACCAACTGCCGCTGTCTCGGTTCATCCGATTGACGCGACAGAACGCGGGCTCATTGATGGCGAAACTGTTGTTGTATCGAACAGTCTGGGCGCTGTGACACTGCCTGTTTCAGTAGATTTACGTATGCGTGTTGGGGTCTGTGAGATTCCAAAGGGTTTATGGATGCGTCACATTGTTAACGGAATGGTGTCCAACGCTTTGATTTCAGATGGGGTCAATGACTTAGGCGGTGGGGCGTGTTTCAATGAAGCTTTAGTTCTAATTGAGAAAGTGGCATCCAATGAGTGAGATTTTCACCAAAGTAGAGGGCCTCGCAAAGCGGGGAGTCATTGTTGAATTCAAAGAGTTCATCAATAGAGGAAATGTCATTGACTTGGCTGTCGCCTTTGTGATGGGTGCTGCATTTAAGACTGTTGTTGATTCATTTGCGGGTAGTGATAAAGGCCCCGGAATTCTGGGCAGCTTGATTGGCGCCATCTTCGGCGGGCAGCAGCCAGATTTTTCAAAGAAGGTACTCACCGTCAATGGAAGTGATATCCCGCTCGGTGCTTTTGCCACATCTACCTTAAACTTCTTCTTTGTCGCACTGGCATTGTTCATGGTGGTGAAGCTTTATAACCGCTTTCGTTCGAATGAAGACAAAGAGAAGGCCGCTCTTAACACCAATGACTTATTGGTCGAAATTCGTGACGAGTTACGTGCATCTCGTCATAACGAAGGGCAATAGCAAAGGTGCCCCTTTTATGGGGCAAATAGCCAATAGCCTTGGGAGGTCATGTCAGCCCCCCGCTTTCGCACTATTGCAACTCTGATTGCCCTCTCTGGCATCGTTTCGTCATGTCTCGGAGTCGGTTCTGATGCAACGCGTTTAACCCTCACAAATGTGGGGAGAATTCCTGGCATTAATGCAACTAGTGGTGCAGTAGTGGTAAACGGTGTGCGCGCGTCACTTGCGAATCTTGATGGACCAGTGCTTGGCACTGTTGCCAGCGGCAACCGTCTCTTGGTTATTGGTGACTCCATTCTTGCCGGTACGGCTAGTCGTTATGGCGGAGCTATGTGTTCGGGTCTTGTTCCGCTCGGTTGGCGCGTTGCAGTTGAAGCTGAGGCCGGACAACTGGTTGGGTTTGGTCGCACTGTGCTACGCGAGCGCATTTACGAAGGATGGGATGCAGCTGTTGTATTCCTTGGCACCAACTACGGTGGAAGCGATTCGTTGTATGAAAAAGATCTCACTGCGATTGTTACCTCGTTAGCTCCACGCCCGACATTATTGTTGACCGCTTCTTTGTTCCGCCCCACAATGCAACAAGTCAATCAAGTGATTCGAATCGTGGCGTCAAAGAATCCGAATGTCTCCGTGCTCGACTGGAGCACGACATCGGTGCAAAATGGTGTACTGAATCGTGACAAGATTCACCCGACTGATGCAGGACGACAAGTTCTTGTTTCCTCAATAGCTTCTGCACTTGGTGATGCGCCAGCCGGACCGGGAGCATGCTTGCCATCTAAATTCACTGATGACTCCTTGGTGACTGGCGTGATGCCATCTTCCACGCTCGTCGGCGACCCAGGCGTTGTCGGAGGCACAGCAACCACCATCGCTGGAACAACTGCTCTGACTGTCGTGGGTTCCACAACAATTTCTCCTGCACTTACTTCCACAGTGCCTGCAGCTTCAACATCAACCACGGTTCGTTAATCATGCTGCAAGTACAAAATGTCACAGTAGAAGTGGGCGGAACAAATGTGGTGCAAGGTGCCACGTTTACCGTGATGGCACGAGACAAAGTTGGCATTGTTGGCCGCAATGGCGCTGGCAAAACGTCTATGTTCCGTGTTCTTGGTGGTGAGAATGATCCAGCTGCAGGCAAAGTAATGCGTAGTGGAGCTTTCGGGTACTTGTCGCAGGACCCACGCACCTCGCCAGAACAAGAGGCTCGTTCAGCAATCGCTCATGTGTTATCTGGTCGCAACATTGATGCAGACCTTGCGCGATTGGAAAAACTTCGCATCGTGATGGAGAAGGAACCAAGCGACAAGAACGTTGCGAAGTATTCGAGGGCTGAAGAGGAGTTCACTTTGAAAGGTGGCTATTCAGCAGAAAGTGAAGCACGTTCCATCGCTGCTGGTCTCGGACTTCAAGCTGACCGACTTGATTTATCCCTTGGTGTTCTCTCAGGTGGAGAACGTCGCCGTGTGGAATTAGCACGCATTTTGTTTGCTGGAAGCGACATGTTGCTTCTTGACGAACCGACAAACCACTTAGATATTGATGCAAAGACATGGCTGCTCAATTTCTTGCGAAACTATAAGGGCGCCTTGTTGGTGATTAGCCATGACCTTGAACTTCTCGATGAAGCTATTACACGAGTGATTCACTTAGACCGTCCAGACGAAGATGACACTGGGATGGTTTACGAATACCGTGGCACTTATACGCAATACAAGCGTTCTCGCGCCGAGGATGAATCGCGTGCTGAAAAGAAGGCATCATTGCAAGCAAAAGAAGTTGCTCGTCTGCAAGAAGTTGTAGACCGTTTCGGTGCAAAAGCATCGAAAGCTACGATGGCGCACAGCATTGAAAAGCGCATTGCACGAATTGAAGGCGAAGCAACTGGCATGCGCAAAAAAGATCGCGCACTCACTGTGAAGTTCCCAACACCACCACAGAGTGGAATTACGGTAGTGACCACAAAAGGGTTGTCAAAGGGGTACGGTGGCCCAGCAATTTTTGAAGACGTGTCATTTGATTTGGGTCGGGGAGAACGCCTTTTAGTTCTTGGTCTCAACGGTGCGGGTAAAACTTCCCTGCTTCGTATTTTGGCTGGTGCAACTCAGGCAAATATTGGTGATATTGAATGGGGCTACAAAGTTGAAGTGGGCTACTTCGCTCAGGAGCACGAGACGATTGACCCAACACAGTCCTTAATCTGGCATATGCGACGTGAATTGCCTGCAGGTTCAGCACTCACTGAAACACAGATGCGTGCACTGCTTGGCATGTTTGGCCTGCAGGGTGGCAAAGTATTTCAAGAATCTGGTTCGTTGTCTGGTGGAGAAAAAACCAAACTTGCGCTCGCCATGTTGATGGTGGGGCGCAATAATGTCTTGCTGCTTGACGAGCCCACGAACAACCTTGACCCTGCAAGTCGTGAGGCTGTTGCAACTGCTCTCGAGTCATGGCCAGGATCGATCATTATGGTGAGCCATGATGAGGATTTTGTAGAACGTCTGAACCCTACAAAAGTGATTCTCATGCCCGATGGGCAAGTGGACTATTTCAGCAAGGAATGGCTCGACCTCGTCAGTCTCTCGTAGGAGTGGCATTTGCAACCCTGCTAGCGTCTCCGCCTATGAAATATGGAATTTTTGGTGGAGTAGTTAACGACGGAACGGTCGATGATGTGGTCGACGAGGCTCGGACAGCCGAACAAGATGGCTTTGCCACCTATTGGATGCCAAACATCTTTAGTCATGATGCTTTAACAACATTGGCTATCGTCGGCCGTGAAGTTCCTCGTATTGAACTAGGCACTTCAGTAGTCCCGACATATCCGCGTCACCCTCATGCAATTGCTCAACAATGCCATACGGTCGCAGCAGCTTCGGGCAATCGTCTGACACTGGGAATCGGACTTAGTCACAAAGTCGTCATCGAAAACATGCTCGGTATGTCATTTGACAAACCGGTGCGCCACCTTCGTGAATATCTCAGTGTTCTTATGCCTTTGTCACGCAATGAAACAGTTCATTTCGATGGGGAAACCTACAAAGTGCACGCAAATATTAAAGCAAAGGGCTCCAATGGCTTCGGAGTTGTTGTCGCAGCGCTTGGTGAACAAATGTTGCGCGTCACCGCGGCGCTTGCTGACGGAACACTCACGTGGTGCACAGGGCCAGCAACTCTTGCCGATCACACCATTCCCACCATTACCAAAGCAGCAGAGGAATTTGGTCGCCCGACTCCTCGCGTTATTGCAGCGCTTCCAGTGTGTGTAACTAAGGATAAAGTTGCCGCAGCAGAACGAGCAGCAAAAGTATTTGCTGTGTATGGCACTTTGCCTAGCTATCGCGCCATGCTCGACCGTGAGGGCGCGGCAGGTCCTGCTGATATCGCCATCATGGGTTCAATCGGTGAAGTACAGGACAGGATTGCTGCCCTGGCTGACATTGGTGTCACCGATTTCGCGGCCGTGGAATTTGGTGCAACCACGGAGGAAATCGCCGCGACCCGCGAAGCTATCAAGGGCCTGTTGAAGTAAAAATGAATTACACGGGTTTTCAGTCGTTAACTGTTGAGTTGTTGGACGCGGTAGCTCACGTCATTATTGATAATCCACCTATCAATCTGTTTGATCTAGTCCTGTATCCCGAACTGGCGAAACTGAGCGCCCAACTTCGCGATGACGAAGACGTTCGTGCTGTTGTTGTCTCGTCTGCAAATCCAGAGTTCTTTATTGCACATTTTGATGTATCACGAATCTTGCAACTACCTACTGGGCAACCAGCGCCAACGGAACTCAATCACTTTCATGTCATGTGTGAGACATTTCGCACGATGCCGAAAGTAACAATTTGTGCAATAGATGGCCGCGTCGGCGGCGGTGGAAGTGAAGTAACTCTCAGCATGGATATGCGGTTCGCTTCTCCCCGTGCTGTGTTTAATCAGCCCGAGGTGGCACTCGGTATTATTCCTGGGGGCAGCGGAACGGTTCGTTTGTCTCGCTTGGTGGGGCGTTCTCGGGCTCTAGAAGTTGTTCTAGGCAGTGACGATATTGACGCGCAAACGGCAGAAAATTGGGGTTGGGTGAATCGCGTTGTTGATAATCCCGTTGAATATTCATTGTCGATGGCGAAACGTATCGCCTCCTTTCCTCCGGCCGCAGTGCAAGCCGCAAAACGGTCAATCTTGCGAAGTGATGTTCATGTTGTCGAAGACTTGATTGCAGAGGCGGGGGAGTTCAATGCTCTTTTGTCTGACCCGCGAGCAGTGACCGCAATGCTTAATTTCATGGCTCGTGGCGGGCAAACGCGCGACGGTGAACTTCGGCTTGGTGAACTAGCCACCGAAATCAACGACTGATTCGTTCAATTCTTGTTGTGCATTGCCGAAAGGTAATGATATGCAAATGGTCTCTTTTTTTGATTCGGTGACATTTGCTCATGGTCCAGCCATGAAAAACCGATTTATGTTGGCTCCACTCACGAACCAACAAAGCCATGTGGACGGCACGTTGTCTGACGATGAATTTCGTTGGCTAACAATGCGTGCTCAGGGTGGTTTTGGTCTCACCATGACGTGTGCCTCACACGTGCAAGCAGTGGGTCAGGGTTTTGCTGGTCAGTTGGGCTGCTTTGGTGATCAACATCTAGAGGGGCTGACGCGGCTAGCTGATGCGATCAATAAGGAAGCCAGTCTGTCTTTTGTGCAACTGCACCATGCAGGACGACGCTCACCCAAAGAACTCATTGGTGGTCAACCAGTCAGTTCCGGTGTTGATGAAAAGATGGATTCACGTGCGATGAGCACTGGCGAAGTGGAAGACATGGTGGAGGCTTTTATTGTTGCTGCTGTTCGTAGCGAGAAGGCTGGCTACAACGGAGTAGAACTTCACGGTGCCCATGACTATGTTCTCTGCCAGTTCCTCAATGCTGAACTGAATGTTCGTACTGATAAATACGGTGGTTCGCTAGAGAATCGTTCTCGCGTGTTGTTCGACATTGTTGATGGCATACGCGAACGCTGTGGTGCTGACTTGAACCTCGCAGTTCGTCTTTCACCTGAACGTTTCGGCATGAAGACTTCAGAAATTGTGAAAATCTACGGCCGGCTTGTTGACTCCGGAAAAGTAGACATGATCGACATGTCGTTGTGGGACTGTTTCAAAGTCGCTGTCGACGAAGACTGCGATGGCAAGGTTCTTATTGATATTTTCGCAAACCTTGAACGTGGTGTAACTAAACTGGCCGTTGCCGGCAAGTTGTATTCAGCAGCAGATTGCCAACGTGCCGTAGATGCCGGTGCAGACATTGTGGCCGTTGGTCGAGCCGCAATCGCGCATCACGATTTCCCAATCCTTGCCAATGACCCCGCATTCACAATGCGACCGTTGCCTATTGCGCGCACTGCGTTGCTCGCTGAAGGTCTTAGTGAATCCTTTGTCGGGTATATGGCGAATTTTCCAGGCTTTGCAGAGGCGCAATAACTTCTACAATGTGTCCTGACGTGTATCTGGGACACCTAAAAAGGATTACTTGGATGATGTTGTTGGTGATGGTGGTGGAGAATTAAAACCCATTGCCTTAATAAAGTCAAACATTTTGTCTCCAACTAAGGACGCCAATTCTTTTGGATCAGGTCCCTTGCCGGCTTTCATTGCAGTCATCAATAATTTAACAATTGCCGTGCAGTCTGCAATGCCAGCAGTGGCACACGCTTTTTTAATGAATTCCTCATTGATCTGCGGCGGATTTTGGTTTGATGGGGGATTGCTTGGCTGACCATTTCCGGCAGAACCCTGACCCCCGGTCTTTGGTTGGTTTTGTCCATTGGTGTTTTGCTTTATTTGTTGATTTGGTTGCTGCTCGTTAACCTTTTTTTGGTTTTGTGATTTTGCCTCATCCATCCTTTGTTCTAAGGCTTCTTCCTCTGGGTCTAGTACTGCGAGATCTTCAAGGAGATTTTCATCATCAGCTGCAGCCTCAGCTGAGGTGTAGGCGACTTTGTACTCTTTGGATGTGAAAGCTTTATTTGAACCTGACTTTTTCACTAGTACGCGATAAAGCACTATTCCATCAAACCATATATCGTCATCGTCGGTAGATGAGACGCCAAAGATTAGACGACCTGAGTTGGTCTTTCCGGAATCCAGTTCTTCCCATTCAATTTCATCGGGATCATTAGCAACTTCGATAATCGCCGACCGCTTTGCAGATTTTGGAGTGAGACTCACTGTGATTTCACAGTCATCTTCATCAATTTCCTCCACCATTTGTCCGTCCGCACAATCACCAGTCATGAAAACTTTGACAGTTTGTTTGGGTGCGGCGGCGTTTGCACTACCGGGCACTGCCACGGCGAGTGAGCTAGCAAGTAGTACTGAGCTGGTAAGTAAGGCACGAATTTTCATGAGGTCTCCAGTTTTTGAGGTGGCGAATGTCACCACTGGGGGAAATCTATCCCTTTATTGAAAAAATATCAAGGGGTCTTAGTTGAGATGAACAGGCACTCCTGTGCCACCAACTTGATCAAAGAAGTCATTGCCCTTGTCGTCCACCACTATGAAGGCGGGGAAATCCCGTACTTCGATCTTCCACACGGCTTCCATGCCCAGTTCTGCGTACTCGAGCACTTCAACCTTTGTGATGCAGTCGTGGGCCAAACGGGCAGCAGGACCACCTACAGAACCTAAGTAGAACCCTCCATATGTCTGGCACGCTTCCGTAACTTGGCGAGACCTGTTGCCTTTGGCCAGCATCACAAAACTTCCGCCAGCTGCCTGGAACTCAGCGACATAACTATCCATGCGTCCTGCTGTGGTGGGACCAAATGAACCCGACGCCATGCCGGTCGGAGTTTTTGCAGGTCCTGCGTAATACACACAGTGGTCTTTCATGTATTGGGGCAATCCGTCTCCAGCGTCAAGACGTTCCTTCAATTTTGCGTGTGCAATATCACGCGCAACAACCATTGGTCCCGTCAGCATCACGCGAGTCTTGACTGGATGCTTTGACAACGTTGCACGAATTTGATCCATCGGTTGTGTGAGGTCAATTTGTACAACTTCTTCGCTTAAGTCTTCGTGCGTCACTTCGGGCAAGAAACGTGATGGGTCGGTTTCGAGCACTTCTAGGAAAATTCCGTCGCGTGAAATTTTTCCAAGTACTTGACGGTCTGCACTACATGACACAGCGAATGAGACTGGGCAACTAGCACCATGTCGAGGAAGGCGCACAACGCGCACGTCGTGGCAGAAGTACTTTCCACCAAATTGGGCACCGATACCTGTCTCTTGTGACAATTTCAATATTTTTTGCTCAAGGTCAAGGTCACGAAATGCGTGACCAAGTTCGCTTCCATGTGTAGGAAGTGAATCGAGGTAATGAGTGCTGGCTAATTTTGCCGTTTCTACTGCTTGTTCTGCAGAAGTTCCACCAATCACAATTGCCAAGTGATATGGCGGGCAAGCTGCAGTTCCTAACGTGATCATTTTTTCAAAAACCCAGGGCAGAAGTGATTTTTCATTCAACAATGCTTTTGTTTCTTGGAACAGGTAGCTCTTGTTTGCAGAACCGCCACCTTTTGCAATAAAAAGGAATTTATAGGTATCACCATCAACAGATGCAATCTTGATTTCGGCTGGCAAGTTGTTGCCAGTGTTCTTCTCTTCGTACATGGTGATGGGTGCCATCTGGCTGTAGCGAAGGTTGCTTGTTTGATATGTATTGAAAACGCCGCGAGCAATTGCTTCTTCGTCGCCTCCGCCTGTCATGACGAACTGGCCCTTTTTTGCCTTCACAATTGCGGTACCCGTGTCTTGGCACATCGGTAAAACCCCGCCGGCAGCGATACTGGCATTTTTTAGAAGGTCAAGTGCGACGAATCGGTCGTTGGCACTTGCTTCGGGGTCAGACAAGATGTTGCTGAGCTGTTGCAAGTGGTCTGTGCGCAACAGGTGTGCAATGTCGCGCATTGCTGTTTGTGTCAGAAGCGTGATGGCCTCTGGTGTGATACGAAGAAATGTGCCAAGAGGAGTCTCAACTTGCGACACGCCGTCTTTCGACAGCAATCGGTATTCGGTGGTATCTGGCCCCAAGGGGAAGATCTCTGAAAAGACAAACTCTTGCATGTCCCTAGGTTAGAACGAAGTACCTCAGGGTGCTCTACGCGCTGGGGTCAATGGGCCAATCGTGCTTGGGGTACCTACCCGCCATCTCTTTGCGTACGTCGCTCCACGAGCCTTTCCAGAACCCGGGCAAATCCGCGGTTATCTGAATGGGACGTTGTGCTGGTGACAAGAGCTGAATGCGCAGTGGGATGGTGTTGTTCAGAACTGATGGGTGAGTGGTGACGCCATAGAGGTGCTGCACACGAATAGAAATGGTTGGAGCGGCGGGGTCTGCGTAATTGATGTCAACTGGATGACCGCGCGGTGGAGAAAATTGTGCTGGTGCTAATTGATCAAGTTGTGAGCTTGCATCCCAGCCAAGAGTTGATTGCAACACCATCGTGAGATCTACTTTTGCAAGGTCGCTACGCGATGTTGCACCGGCAAGAAACGGCACAAGCCATTCTTCGAGAGTTGCAAGTAGGTGTGCATTCGAAGTCTCGGGCCATGCATCACCTTGATTGTGACGGAGAAATGCAATGCGTTGTCGAAATACAGAAGCTGATCCGTTACCTAGAACGGCCATGTTTGTTGCCCGTACTCGTTCGAGAAGGGCGTCGGTGGTTTCGGTGCCTGGCGTTGGTTGCAGGTCGCGTTCGTCAATGCGAATGCTTCCCACTTTGCGCACTACACGCTGCACCAAGTCATCCCGTGATTTATCCCACAGTAAGTACGACTCAATCTCGACATCATCTCCGAGAACGGTGGCAATGAATTCAATGTCCACTGCTGCCCCGCGACGAAGTCGAGATGTGGAACGTTGAGCATCAATGTCTGCTGCAACTACAAACTTCTCACGCGCAATCGGGTCTTTGGAATCCATGATTACTGCGCCACCGCCACGCATAACAAACTGGCCGGGCGACGACCTGCGCATTCCAAGTCTGTCGGGGTATGCCGACAAGAGAACAACGCCACACAATGAGTCAATGGCATCATCAGAAACATTGTCATCAGTATGAATAGATGAACGACGGGCTATATCGCGTGCTGCTTCAAGAACACGCCGTGTGGCACCGCGATCTGCTGCATCGTGATGCGCTATACCAAGGACTGCTTTCACACGCAGCGCAAGGTCGGCTGGTAATGAATCGGGTTTGCCACGCATGATGTCGCGTTCTTCCAGCAAAGCAGCGACTACGCATGCAATCCATCCGTGAGGGTGAAGGTCTCGGTTACGCGCAACCATGGTGCCAAGACGAGGGTGCAGTGGCAAGCCAAGAACAGACCTGCCAAGCGAGGTGATATGGCCCTCGAGGTTCATTAAGTGCAACATGATCAGGGTGTCAGTGGCTACGCGTAACGACTTTTCAGGCAGTGCATCGAGAAACGACAACTGCGCAAGGGGGGTTCCCCATGCGGCAACTTCTAATGCGACACCACATAAGTCGACCTGTGTAATTTCTGCTGGCAAATGGGACAGGCGAGTGGAATCTTCTATGCGGCTCCATAAACGGTATGCAACGCCTTCACGCACGCGTCCTGCTCGACCGCTGCGTTGATCAGCAGATGCTCGCGATGAGGTGACGGTGACGAGTTCAGTGAGTCCTGTGCGCGAATCGAGTCGTGGAACGCGAGCAATACCAGCATCGACCACGATGTGAACTCCGTCAACCGTAAGTGATGTTTCGGCAATGTCGGTCGATAGAACCACGCGACGACGGCCCAGGCCACTGGCATTTAAGGCTGCGTCTTGTTCTGCAAACGGGAGAGCACCTGCAAGTCGCAATACATCAACATTGTCTGCCACGCGATCTTTTAGAAGCGTTTGCGCTCTGTTGATTTCCCCAATTCCCGGCAAGAACACCAAGATGTCACCATCGTCAGTGTTGAGCGCCCCAAGAACTACATCCGTGATTGCATTTTCAAGCCGGTCATTGCGTTGACGAGGCACATAGCGAATGTCAATCGGAAACGTACGTCCCTCCGAGAGGATGATGGGCGCGTCGCCCTGGTTGTCGGCAAGCACGTGGGCAAAAAGTTGTGTTTGAGCTGTGGCGGACATAGCCAAAATCTTTATGTCTGTAGAAAATGTCTTGATTGCATCAAGAAGAAATGCGAGACCAAGGTCAGTTGGCACGTTGCGTTCGTGCACTTCATCAAAAATTACAAGTGCAGTACTGTCGAGTGTTGGATCATTTTGCAAACGTCGAGTCAGAATTCCTTCTGTCAGAACTTCGATGCGTGTATTGGCACCAATCTTTCGCTCATCACGAGTTTGGTATCCGACAGTGTCACCAACTTTTTCGCCAAGTAAGAACGCCATGCGTTGTGCTGCAGCTCGTGCGGCAAGCCGACGCGGTTCAAGCATCACGATTTTTCGACCAGCTATCCAATCTTCGTGTAATAAACGAAGTGGAACAAGAGTTGTTTTGCCTGCACCAGGTGGCGCAATGAGCACGGAATGTCGACGTGTTGTGAGGGCTTCTCTCAGGCGCGCTATGGCCTCTTCAACAGGGAGGCCTGTATCTGGTAACGAATCAGACAAGTGCGGGTGTGCCGCGAAACGAGCCAGGGTCGCCTGGGGCAGGAATGGTGGGTCGAGACCAACTGGTGAGCGCTGCAACAGTTGCAGCAACTTCTTTCCACTCAGCAGATGTCCACCCTTGAGCGGCAATGGGAACGGACCCACCAGACTTGATGAGGACAAACGCAGGAAGCTCGGACAATCCGAGTGCCTTTACTGCGATGCGATCAGGATCAGAAAATACTAAGAACTCCTCGGCGTATGGGCCAAGGAATGCACGTGCATCGGTGGTGTCAGACGTGACGATGAAGTTGACGCGAACAGCAGCTCCAGAGAATTGACGAAGGATGCGGACTGCGGTTTTGAGAATCCATGAGCTTTCGTTCGTGAACGGGTCGAGAACCACAGAAGCGAGGTGAAAAGTGGTGAGCCACTGATGAAGAGTCTTTGCGTCACCCGCGAGAGGGGTGAGGGTGAGATCCATGCTGGGGTTGGGGAGAGATGAGGTTGCCACGTATTCAACGCTAGTTCAGTAGCGTTACGAACATGCATCCCATCGAGCATCTTCGTTATGTGGCACGAGCCCATGGGGCAGACCCAGTGGAAATTGCTGTTGGGGCGGCCGATGCTCTTGCGGGTATTTCGCGCGATCCGGCAGCGACCTTGGTGTCAGCCCGTCGGTTAGTTGAACATCACCCCACAAACGCGCCCCTCTGGTCGGTGTGTGCCCATGCAGTCACATCGATGGACCCATACCGCGACGTTGATGATCTGGCGCGTCGTATAGCTAATGACGCCACGGCGACTCACTTGGTCGATGCACTTGAAGGTGCGTCAACCGTGTGCATGGTCGGTTGGTCTGGACATCTTGTTGATGCGCTCGCACGTCGTGGTGACATTCATGTGCTTGTCGTTGATTCTTTAGGTGACGGTCAAGACGCTCTGCGGTATCTATCGCGTCGTGAAGTGAGCTGTGAATTAGTGGCGCCTGAAGGTCTTGCATCAGCCGCTGAATACGCTGATGCGACGATCTTGTCTGCACTTGCCGTGGGCGACGAGGGCGTGTTGTGTGCTGGAGGTTCACTTGCTCTCGCTGCTGTTGCATATTGCGTCGAACAACCAGTGTGGATGGTTGCGTCGGAAGGAACCCGACTACCGCTCGGGCTATTTACAGCCATGGTGAGTGGAGTGCGAGACAGGCCTGACCCGTGGGCGTCAGGTTTCGATGTTGTCTCACACGCGCTCGTGTCGTCTGTCTTTGGGCCAACTATTACGTCAGGTACCGCGGACACTTTGGCCAAGATAACTTCCTGCCCTGCTGCCGATGAACTTCTTCGGCGCAGTGTTGTGTGAGCGTTCCGTCTAAGTTGGCAATCACGAATCGAGAAGGAGTATTCCGATGGGTGAAATGGTTGAATTCAAAAGCAATGGCGGAACATGCACTGGCTACCTTGCCGGCACGAGTGGCCCAGGTGTCATTGTTATTCAAGAGTGGTGGGGTTTAGTTCCACACATCACTGACATTGCAGATCGTTTCGCTGCAGAGGGTTTTGTTGCCCTTGCTCCAGATATGTATCACGGAGAAGTAACAGATGAACCAGACCTTGCTGGCAAGTTGCTCATGAGCATGAATCTTGTAACGGCAGGAAAAGATCTGAGCGGCGCAGTTGATTTATTGCAAGAACGAACCGGCCGAACAAAAGTTGGTGTCACTGGTTTCTGCATGGGCGGTGGACTTGCTCTGATGGCTGCATGTTTACGATCAGATGCAATTGCGGCTGCAGCGCCGTTCTACGGTGGCATGCGCCCTGACACCGTAATTGAGTGGGATAACTTGGCAGCCGTGGTGGAAGGTCACTACGCCGCAACAGATCGCGGCACTGCTTCACCAGAAGCTGTGAAGGAACTGGAAGCCACATTGCGCGGCAAGGGAAAGAATGCCACGTTCCATGTGTATCCCGGAACCCAACATGCGTTCTTTAACGACACTCGCCCAGAGGTGTATGACGCTGCGGTTGCTAAAACTGCATGGGATCGCACTCTGGCGCTGTTTCGCGCGAATCTTTAATTTTTAAAACTACTTAAGTTCGGCGATTGCATCAGCGATTGCAATAGCGCGTTGTGCGTTTGCAACATGAAGATTTTCAATCATGCGGCCATCGAGCTGAACAACGCCTTTGCCTGCCGCAAGTGCTTCGTCAAATGCTGCAATAACTTTGCGTGCGTGTTCTACTTCGGCTTCACTTGGTGACCACACATCGTTTGCGACTCCAACTTGATCAGGATGAATCAGAGTTTTCCCATCAAAGCCCATCTCTGCGCCTTGTACGCACTCTGCACGGAATCCGTCAGCGTTCTTGATGTCGTTATAGACACCGTCAAGAATTGTCTTTCCTGCTTCACGCGCTGCAAGTAGTGCTGTGTGAAGGCTTGGGAAGAGAGGTGCACGACCAGGTACTTGCGCTGCGCGCAGTTCCTTTGCCAAATCGTTTGTTCCCATAATGAGAACAGGAACACGAGGATGTGCCGCAATTTCGCGACAGTCAAAGATTGCAGTGGGCGTTTCAATCATCGCCCAAATCATCATCTCTTTTGGTGCGCCGGCGGCGTCGAGCGCTGCTGAAACTTCATTTACCTCAGCAACAGAGTTGATCTTGGGAATCACAACAGCTGATATGCATGCTTTTGCAGCTGCGGCGACATCAGCATGGCCCCATGGTGTTGCAAGTGCATTACAACGAATGGTGAGTTCACGCTTGCCGTATTCGCCAGAATTCACTGCTGCAATTGCCTGTGCACGCGCAATGTCTTTTGAATCTGGCGACACTGCATCTTCAAGGTCAAAGATGATTGCATCAGTTGAGATACCTTTTGCTTTTTCTAGCGCACGCTCATTGGCAGCAGGCATATACAAAGCTGAACGGCGTGGACGTAGTGCAGACATGGTGACTCCTCAGTGTTGTTGGGGTTAGAAACCGTATGAAGCTGCAAGTGCAGGGTCACGCTCTGCCAGTTGGCGAGCAAGTTGAACAACAACTTTGCACTGCTTGACGGATGCATCGTCTTCCATTTTCCCATCGAGCATGACTGCACCTGTTCCATCTCCCATTGCGTCAATTACTCGCTGGGCTTGCAGTACGTCAGACGGACGGGGACTAAACACGCGCTTTGCGATATCAATCTGTACAGGGTGAAGGCTCCATGCGCCAACGCAACCAAGCAGGTATGCATTGCGGAACTGATCTTCACATGCGACGGTGTCTTTGATGTCACCAAATGGACCATAGAACGGAAGTACTCCGTTCATCACACAGGCGTCAACCATGCGGGCAAGTGTGTAATGCCACAGGTCTTGTTGATACACAGTGCGTGCACCTTCGTAATTGTCGCCCTCGGGGTCTGCTCGAACGATGTAGTCAGGGTGGCCACCACCAACACGGGTGGTTTTCATGCGACGGTTTGCTGCAAGGT
The DNA here is from genome assembly GCA_009694565.1 of Ilumatobacteraceae bacterium. Lineage (GTDB taxonomy): Bacteria > Actinomycetota > Acidimicrobiia > Acidimicrobiales > Ilumatobacteraceae > UBA2093. Next base: position 55,432 of record SHUR01000001.1, read on the forward strand.
CTGCTGGACCGAGAGAAATTCCTTGCATACGAGGAGAGGAAGCACAAATTTCTTCAACGTTTGCTACTCCGCGAGCTGTTTCGAGAATCGCATGAAGAAGTAATGGCTTCTTCAAACCGGCGCGTGCTTCAAGTTGTGCAAGCAGGCGGTCAACGTAGTGAATGTCTTCAGGGCCTTCCACTTTTGGAATCATGATGACATCGAATTTGTCTCCGGCTTGAGTGACGATGTCGATGATGTCATCAAGGAACCACGGTGAGTCGAGACTGTTGACGCGTGTCCACAATTGAGTGGTACCGAAGTCGAGAGTGTTGGCAACCTTGATAAGGCCAGCACGTGCTGCTGCCTTGTCTGCCATTGGAATTGCATCTTCCAAGTTGCCAAGGATGATGTCGACGTTAGGAATGGTGTCTGGAAGTTTTGCAACCATCTTTTCGTTGTGCGGCGGAAAGAAGTGAATGACACGACTGGGCTTGAAAGGAATCTCTTGTACGGGGGCTGGAGCTCCGGCGGCAAGGGGTTTGAAAAAGTCACGAGATGGGCGCACCCCTTAATCGTATGGGAAATGGTCACAAGTTCATCTGTTCTGCTGGCTCATATCTCCTAGTGTCGTTAGCATGAGCCAGCAATACGACGCCATTCTTTTTGATGCTGGGGGAGTGTTCCTTATCCCAGACCCAGCAGTGTTGGCACCGACCTTGGCCTATTACGGCGCTACGACTGAACTAGACGTATATGTTCGTGCTCACTACGGCGCTATGGCGGCTAAATCACGACAGGGTTCCGGCGAAGACGACTGGTCGTACTACAACACCGCGTACGTGCAATTAGTGGGTGTGCCCGAACACAATCGAGAAGTGGCAACATACGTGCTGTCTCGTACCCGTCATGCTCTCTTGTGGCGTGCGCCTCTTGCAGGTTCTGCTGAAACACTTCGTGGACTCAACGCTGCTGGGGTCCCCATTGGAATTGTCAGTAACGCAAGTGGACAGATAGAGGAAATTCTTGGTCGCAGTGGTATTTGTCAAGTGGGAGATGGCCCGTTAGCAAGTGTTCGATGCATTATTGATAGTCATGTTGTCGGAGTCATGAAGCCCGACCCACACATTTTTGACTTCGCGTTGCCGTTCTTTGCAGGCATTGACCGGTCGCGTATCGCCTACGTAGGCGACAGCGTTGTCATGGATGTTGGCGGTTCAACAGCAGCAGGACTCATCCCGATTCTGGTTGACCCATATGACGATGCCATCGATTTGGTTACCTGTCGACGCATTACGTCGTTGCTAGAGCTTTTGTAGCTATTTTTTGGCGTCGCAAAGGTTCTTTGCTATCACCTTCAGGCACAGAGTTTCGTCTGCACCTTCAAAGATCGACAACACGCGAG
>SHUR01000039.1 GCA_009694565.1 Ilumatobacteraceae bacterium
CCCGGCGTTGAAGTGCGTCCTTTGCGCCAAATCACGGGCGAAGCAGAATTCAATGAGGTGTTCTTTACTGATGCACGTGTGCCGCGCGATTGGGTTGTTGGTGAGGTCAATGATGGCTGGCGTGCAGCAACGGGACTTCTTGCTCATGAGCGCAGTTCGTTGGGCAAAGTTGGAGCAGATGCAAAAAGAGAAGCAAATGCATCTGCTGCCGTTCCATTTCACTATCTCCTAGATATCGCAATTCGCACAGGACACAACACAAACTTCAGCACACGACAAGAATTAGCATCTGCCTACATTGGTGAAAAAGTCATGTCATGGATAGGACAACGCAAGGTTCATCCGAGCATTGGCAAACTGTGGCGTACGAAGCAGGCGCGGTATGTGACCGCAGTCGGCGCACGCTTGGCAATGAGTGGAGCGGCGGCACATGAAATGGGCGACAAAGACGGCGAATTTTGGATGTATCACATTTTGAACGCACCGCGCATGTCGCTCGGTGGTGGAACTGATGAAATTCAGAAAAACACGATTGGTGAAAGAGCGTTAGGTCTTCCGCGCGAACCGTCGTAGTTTTTATCGTCCGTCGAAGTTTGGTGTGCGCTTTTCAACAAACGCAGCAGCAGCTTCGCGGTGATCAGCAGTGGACATAGTGCGTGACATTGCCACGGCTTCCGCATCGAGTGCTGCTTCTATTGTGACAACGCCAGAGCGGTTGATGTTTTCCTTCATGTAACGCAGTGCAATTGGTGCACGTCGCGCAAGGCTTTGGCAATATGCCATTGCGTCATCAGTAAATGTTGCATCGGGGAACACTTCGCTGACCATGCCCAGCGCAAGAGCATCACGTGCAGTGAGACGCGGCGATGTGAACATCAGTTCTTTTGCTTTTGCTTCACCAACAACACGTGGCAAGAACCACGACATGCCAAAGTCACCACTTGCGCCAACATTTGCAAATGCAGTAACAAATAGTGCGCGTTCGGCGGCAACTCGTAGATCAGCTGACAATGCGATTGACAAGCCTGCGCCGGCTGCTGCACCAGGAATTGCCGCAACTACAGGCTGAGGCAATTTGCGCATCGCGCCACTGACAGCGGCTTGAATGTAACGCAGACGTGCGATGCCATCTTCAAGTGATGCCTTTTGCCCGCCACCTGAGTTGTTTGCATGCATGCCCTTTACGTCACCGCCTGAACAAAATGCCACGCCTTCACCTGTGAGCATCAGTACGCGAATATCTGAATTCGCAGCGATGAGAGGCAGGGCTTTACCGAATCCGGCGTACATCTCATCTGACAATGCATTGCGAGCTTCTGGCCGGTTGAACGACAGCACAGCAACGTGGCCCTCGATGCGACCGAGTAGGTGATCTGTTCCGGTTTCTAAGGTGCTCATATTGTTCTCCTACACGGCTCTGTGGGTTTCAGCCTGCCACGGGCACGCATGTCAATCCTCATCGGGGCTCTGCCTATTATGTGTGCATGACCACAGTAGAAAATGCTCGCGGGAACCCGTTTCTTAAAGGAAACCTGGCCCCTGTTACCGAAGAAGTGACTGCCTTTGATTTGGAAGTCACCGGGACACTTCCACCGGAATTAGATGGTCGGTACTTGCGAAATGGACCAAACCCACTGGGCTACGTGAACGCCGAAAAATACCATTGGTTTACAGGGCACGGAATGGTGCATGGTATTCGTCTACGCGACGGCAAAGCAGAGTGGTATCGCAACCGTTGGGTTCGCAATAACGATGTTGCTGAGTTACTAGGCGAGGCACACCCACCGTCTGATTGGCCAGCAGATCATGGTCAGTTTGCAGCAAACACAAATGTCATCGGACATGCCGGTAAGACATTTGCAATTGTCGAAGCTGGTTCGCCTCCGATTGAGATGTCATACGAACTCGACACAGTGCGAGTATCAAACCTTGAAGGCACATTGCCGCACGCATATTCCGCGCACCCAAAGCGTGACCCACTGACCGGTGAACTTCATGTGATGACGTATTACTGGGGTTGGGGAAATCAAGTGCAGTACTTGGTTGTGGGCACTGATGGTCGTGTGCGTCGTCATGTTGATATTCCGACAACTGGTGGGCCAATGATCCATGACATTGCATTTACACAGAAGTACATCTTGGTGTTCGACCTACCGACAATCTTCAACCTTGAAGCTGCAATGTCTGGTGCTGGCCTTCCATACCTATGGGATCACGAATACGACGCACGCATTGGTTTGTTACCCCGTGAAGGAAATGCAGAAGATGTGAAGTGGTTCAGTATCGACCCCTGTTATTTCTTTCATCCTATGAATGCCTACGACGATGGTGATTCAGTGGTGCTTGTCGCTGCTCGACATCAAAAAATGTTTGATCGTGAACGCCGCGGCCCAAGTGAAGGACCTCCGACTCTTGATAGATGGCGAATCAACACCGTTACGGGCAAAGTGCAACAAGAGCGTATTGATGATCGCCCTCAAGAGTTCCCGCGCATTAATGAATCACTCATCGGATTACCAAACAAGTACGGATACACAGCAGGTGTTGGCAAACACTTCGCTCAAGACACGTTGATCAAAGTTGACCTTGAGTCGCATCGCATAGAAGCCAGAACTGACACTGCCCGTTATGGATACGGCGAACCGGTATTCATTCCGCGCGACGGTGCAACTGCAGAGGACGATGGTTGGATCATGGCCCTACGTCTTGATTCAGAGACTCAGACATCAGATCTTGCGCTATTTGATGCAAAAGCAATTACTGCAGACCCTGTGGCGGTTGTGCATTTACCTGCACGTGTACCGAACGGGTTCCACGGCAACTGGATTCCCGGGGCGCAATAAAGGCCTACGAATAGCGCGGTGATGAGCCTTTGAGAAGGCGGGTCATCATGGTGAGTTCTGCAACTACTGGTCCTTCAGGGTCAATAGATGGTCGTGCTTGTGTGCGATACCACAGCACTTCTGTTTTTGGTGTTTCGCTGACATCAATAACTTCACCACTGATCACGTATTCATGATCGAGCATCAGCGGGCCTGCGAGATTACGAATCTCAATTGCGCCGTAGAGACCAACGAAGTCACCACAGGATGCAGCAATAGAGTCGGTGACTCCGGCAACCATTAACTGACATGTGGTGAGTGGTGAACTGATTCCGCCGCCCCATGGTGACGATGTTCCGTACCAATCCATCGGAGCTGTCATGGTGTTCGCGTTCATTCGTGCATGTTGATTAGCAGCCCATGGTGAACGCACTTGTAGATCTAATGCCTGACCTATATGAACATCGCGCAACATTCGCAACTGCGATGGGTCAACACTGCGACGATCACGTGCATACAGAGCAGATGGTCCGGCAGTGCCTATTCCGGCGTTGCCCTCTGCAACCATGGCACCTTCAGGAGTGTTGATACCCGCAGTGCGCAAATCGCCTTCGCCATCAAGCCACGCTTCAACCGGCTCTTGGTCTGCTGTTGCTTGTTGAAAGTACATGCTGAGCCAACCATTTTCGAACCATCGTTGTCCAAACCCATCAACAAGTATTTGTCCAAACTGTTCAAGGTGAATATCACCAGCGACTGTGCCAGCACGAAACCCAAGGTCTGTTGCAGTTGCATCGTCATGAATGCTTCCTTTGGAATCAATCGACAAGTTGCGAGGGTGGCAGTTGCCAGTAGTGATGCGAGTCATTGTTAGTTCCTTGGGATGTCCTTGAATGCAGTATTCGGATCAAGCGACATGTCTTTTGGCAGTCCTAATGCTCGCTCACCAATAATGTTGTGCTGCACTTCGTCACTGCCGCCTGCAATGGATGCTGATGGCATGGAGAGAAAGAAATGTTGCACGGTGCCTTCGGCAGGAAGGTCTTGGCCCACCAACATTCCTTCTGCACCTAACAGTTCAACGCCAAGGTCTCGAGATATCTTCAACCCGTTGGTCCAATGCAGTTTCATTGTGGAAGCAACTGCACCAGTTTCTTTCCCGGACTTTGCTGCTGCTGACATGCGAAGGCGGGTGTAGCCGGCAATCTGTTCGTTCATATACAACGACACCATGCGATTACGTTGCGACGGAGTCAAGGTTCGTGTTTTTGCAATTTCTAAAAGCGTGCTAAACACGCCACCGTATTCATCGGGGTGGGAACGAGCTTTTTTCGATTTTGCTACCAACTCACCCACGGACCGATCAAGCAAACCAGCTTGCGTGCCGGCCGATACGTGAATCCCACCACCGGCACCTTCAGAAAGGCCACTGCGTTCAAACCCCAACGTTGCTGTGGTGATTGCCCAACCATTGTTCACGCCTGACACTCTGTCTGCATCGCTGACTCGAGCATCAGTAAAAAACACTTCATTGAAATGGGCCATTCCGTTCATCTGCTTGATGGGGCGAATTTCAATACCAGGCTGTTCCAAATCAATGATGAAGTAGGTAAGGCCTTTGTGTTTCGGTTGGTCAATATCGGTGCGTGCTACCAACATGCCTCGTGTGGAATCTAGTGCACCCGATGTCCACACTTTTTGCCCGTTGATAACCCACTCATCACCATCGCGCTCTGCACGACATGATGCACTGGCGAGGTCAGAACCTGCACCTGGTTCGCTGAATAATTGGCACCAGCCTTCAACACCAGTTGCCAAAGCTGGCATCCAACGTTGTTGTTGTTCAGGAGTTCCATAGGTCATGGTGATGGGAGCACCCATGAGAACACCAAGACCTGTTGGTGCACCAATGACATCTGCATCAGAAAATGCCTTCAGAATTGCTGACTGATCGCTTTGACTTGCATTGCGACCAAACCATTCTGTTGGCCAACGCGGAAAAGATAAGCATGCATCGTTCATACGTGCCCACCAGTCACGAAGTGTTATGTCGCGGTCCCAGTTGGTTGTGATCCAGTCTCTAGTCTCGGTATACATCAGCTAAGGGAAACGCCCAAGTGGCGAAGTGCTAGCGAGGAATACACGGCAATTCCACGTCGCATCTGTGCCTCTTCATAGATTGCACGGTTGCTGTGGTTCGGAGCAGCTTTCACGATGTCCATTCCTTCTGGCATGAGCCCGAGAAACATCATGGCGCCAGGCACGCGGTTCAATACGTAACTGAAATCTTCTGCGCCCATGACGGGGTGATCCATCATTCGCACATTGCGGTCACCAGATACTGCAGTAGCGACACCAGCAGCGAATGATGCTTTGTCTTCGTTGTTCACGGTGACGTCGTAGCCGATGTGTAGATCGACTTCGGCTTCCATGCCGTGTGCAGCCGCAACTCCTTCTGCAACGCGACGAAGACCATCATGTAGAAGTGAACGAGTACGTTCGGTGACGGCGCGAATTGTGCCATTAATCATCGCTGTTTCGGGAATCACATTGCTGGTGGTGCCGGTATGAATTTGGGTCACAGTAATAACGCCCGGATCAAACACATCAACGCGACGCGTCACCAAAGTTTGCAGTGCTTGCACTATTTCGCATGCAACCGGAATTGGGTCGAGAGTGAAGTGAGGTGCGCTTGCGTGACCGCCACGACCCTTGACAGTGATTGTCATTGAATCACTTGAGGCCATGATGGTGCCACCCTTCAGCGCGAGAAAACCACCGGGGATGTTTGACGCGGAGTGAATGGCATACGCGCCAGTAACAGGCGATTCAACGCCAACATCAAGCAAGCCTTCGTTCAACATTTCGCTTGCCCCGTTGAAGCCTTCTTCGCCAGGTTGAAACATGAACAAAACTCGCCCTGTGATGTCGGCTTTGCGTGCAGATAATAACTTTGCAGCACCCACCAACATTGCCGTGTGGGTGTCGTGGCCGCATGCGTGCATCGCATTCTCAATATTTGATTTGAAATCAAGCGACGTGTCTTCTGGCATGGGCAATGCATCCATGTCGCCACGAATCAATACGGTGTCACCCGGCTTATCGCCAGTCAGCATTGCTGCAATGCCACTTGTCGTTTCGTGCAGAGTGATGTCTAAGGGGAGACCCTGTAACGCAGTAAGAACTGCGTCACGAGTCCGAGGAAGGTGGTTGCCTAGTTCTGGCCACTTATGAAGTTCACGCCGCAGCGCAACTGTCTCATCAAATATGTCGTTGGCCTGCTCGAGGATGCCGGCAGGGTTTCCGTGTTGGTCACGGGCATCGTCGGTATTCAGAGTGTTTTTGGCCATGTCATATGGTAGGCACAAGACAATGAACTCTTCAGCGGCGGCGCACCCCGATAACTCACCTGATGAGATGGTGGAAGAGATTGATATGGCCGGCAATGTGTTGCGGCTTGTGCCACGCCGACAAATGCGAGCAGAACAGTTGTGTCATCGCTCCGTATTCATTGCGGTGATGTCTGAAAAGGGTGACCTGTTGGTCCATCAACGAGCAGAGTCGAAAGATATTTGGCCAGGCTGGTGGGACGTGGCTGTGGGTGGAGTTGTTGCGCCGGGGGAGACGTGGGACGTTGCGGCTGCTCGGGAGTTACATGAGGAACTGGGAATTGAAGGTGTAGTGCTTGACCTGCTTGGTATCGGCGCCTATCGCGACCGCGAAGTCCAACTGGTAGCGGCCACATTTCTGTGCCGCACAGAGGGCCCGTTCACCTTTGCTGATGGGGAAATCACTCAAGCTCATTGGGTGAGCCGTGCCGAGATACCCGTGTGGTTACAAGGAAAACAGTTTCTGCCAGACAGCGTGGCGCTGGTACTGCCCCGTCTTCCCGAGTGAGGCATATTTCAGGGGCTTAGGCTTTGAAACAGTTCTGCGAGACAAGGAGTCCCGATCATGTCAGAAAAAATCATGGTCGAGTTCACGATTGAGCCGTTTACAGATGGAACACCAGGTCACCATGTCACGCGGGCAATTGCCGCTGTTGAATCTTTGGGCATTGCTGTTCATATTGGACCGTTTGGTTCAACATTTATCGCTGAGACCGAAATAGCCACCGAAGCAATTGCTGTGTTGTCGCGCATGGCGTATGACAATGGGGCAACACACATCACGATTGACACCGAAAAGGTTGGGTAGCTCATCATGGGTTACGTTAATCATCCGTTACTTGCGGCAGTAAAGCCAATTCTTGATGCAGTTGGCGCACAACTTATTTCTGTTGATGATGCTCGCATTAGCGATGTTGCATTGGAATGGGATGGGGAAATTATTGCTGCTGTTCGCTTGCCGGCAATTTATGGTGCACTCGAGCGATTAATTGCACAAGTTGAGCGTGAGCTTGGTGCCGTACTGCAAGACCTGTCGCGTAGTGACAAACAAGTTGCTGTGCGCATGCTTGATCAACGTGGAGCATTCACTCTTCGTCGCGCTGTAGAAGATGTAGCTGACGCAATGGGTGTCTCACGCATCACGGTGTATAACTACCTCAACGCCTTACACCGCTGAGCCTCCCCGAAGGGGCAACACACCCCTGTGGCATACTTGGGGAATGCAAGCACTTATTATTGTTCTTCTCGTTGTCCTCATTGCCGCGGTTGTCTACTTCGGTATGCAGGCTGCAGCAAACAGATCTGAACTCGTTTCTCCAGTTGCATTAGACACTGATGCGATTGTCCGCACGGTACAAACTGCAATCAACCTCGAAGCAATATCTACGTCGGTTCAGGGAGCAGTAGCGGCTCAAATGTTGAAAACTGCGCAAGAAGCTCTGGCCGCCAATAATGATCAGGCAAACCAACAAGCCACCCAGACGCTCAGTGGACAAACCGCAGCGCTCGATGCGCAGGCCAAACTTCTTCTCCAGCCAATTCAGCAGCAGATGAAAATTCTTGGCGACACTGTTGCTGCACTGCAAACTACGTACACCTCTGAGCAGGCAACTGTTACCTCACTAGCCAGTCAAATCAACATCTTGCAAGATTCCACAACGTCATTACGTAATGCGTTGAAGTCTCCTACAGCCCGTGGATCGTGGGGTGAAAATCAGTTGCGCACCATTATGAAATTGGCCGGCATGGAAAACTATTGCGATTACACCGAACAGTTCACTGGTGGTGAGTCAGAACGTAATCAACGCCCTGACGCCGTCGTCAATCTGCCTACTGGTGGTCGTATTGCGGTCGACTCGAAGTTTCCCTTCAATGCCTACCTACGCATGCAAGATGCCAAAGATGCTGCGGGGCAAGATGAGGAACTGAAAAATCATGCCAGAGACATTCGAGTTCATGTCAAGGCTCTGGCCGACAAAAAGTATTGGGAACAGTTTGGCCACAACACTCCCGACTTTGTTGTCATGTTCATTCCGAACGAAGGTGCTGTGGCAGATGCCATGAAGTCAGACATCAATCTCTTGGCTGATGCCATGAAAGATCGTGTCCTCATCGCATCACCTGTGAATCTCCTTGCACTGTTACTTACGGTTGCAAAGGGTTGGCAGTCTCACCAATTAGAAGAGAATGCAGAGAAGGTCGCGAAACTGGCTAAAGAAATGCACGAACGTGTGGGAGTAGTTGTGAACCATGTTGTCAAGATGGGTGATGCATTGGGTACTGCTCTCACTACATACGACGCGATGGTAGGTTCCATGGAGACTCGCTTGCTAGTAACCATGCGAAACTTCAAAGAATTGGGTGTGGTTCAGGAAAATGAGCCAATGAAAAACGTCACTTCAATTAGTAAATCACCCCGAGAAATCAAAGCTCCAGAAGCAAGTTTTGACGGACTTCCCTTTGGAGAAATCCAACAATAAAGATTGTTCTTACAGGCGGCGCAAATGAACGTTTGTTACGCGGTGATCAGCGCCTTTTGCAACAATCAGTGATGCACGTGACTTTGTGGGCTCAATATTGTCCACCAAGTTTTTGCCATTGATTTCACGCCAAATGCCACGAGCAACGTTGACACCTTCTTCATCAGTCAAATGTGCAAAGTTCTGGAAGAAACTGTCGGGTTCACGAAAAACTGTTTCGCGCAATTTCTGGAAGCGTTCGATGTACCACTGTTCAATGTCTGGTTCTTCAGCATCGATATAGATGGAGAAGTCGAAGTAGTCAGATACAAACTCATTTGCCTCTGAACCAACCTGAAGAACATTGAGTCCTTCAATAATTAAAATGTCCGGTTGCTGAACAGAAACGGTCTCACCATTAATGATGTCGTAGACCACATGGCTATATACGGGAGCTTTCACATCAAGGGCGCCACTTTTCAAATCACGAAGGAATGTCAATAAGGTCTTTGTGTCGTAGCTTTCAGGGAAACCTTTGCGGTTCATGATTCCACGATCTTCAAGCACAGCGTTTGGGAAAAGAAATCCATCAGTGGTGACGAGGTCAACGCGTGGGTGTTCAGGCCAGCGCGCAAGTAACGCTTGCAAGATTCGTGCAAACGTGCTCTTACCAACAGCGACACTGCCGGCGATTCCAATGACGTATGGAACTTTTGGCGCCATCGCACCAAGGAATGTTGCGGAAACCTTGTGCAGGTTCTGTGTTGCACTGACGTACAAGTTGAGAAGTCGGGTCAATGGTAAGTAGACAGCAGTAACTTCATCAAGATCGATCTGTTCGTTGATACCACGCAAGGCAACAAGATCACGCTCACGAATTGTCAGTGGTGTGGCTGCGCGAAGGTCGGCCCACTCTTCACGGTTAAACGACAGGTAGCGGTCGGAATTGGGGGTGTCGATCACAACTAGACGCTAGAGGTTGCGGGTTAACGACGCCAAGGCGCAGATGGAGACACTGCACCGACACCAGCTGTGAGGACGTCAACGCCGTCAGCTGTGACCACCATGGTGTGTTCGAACTGGGCGGTGCGGCTGCCATCAGAGGTAACGGCAGTCCATTCGTCATCCCACATTCTGTGGCGCCATTCGCCGCTAGCCGTAATCATTGGCTCAATGGTGAAAGTCATTCCCTCACGCAAGATCATGGTGTTACGCGGGTCGAAGTAGTGCAAGACCTGAATGTCAGTGTGGAAGTTCTCGCCGATGCCATGGCCAATGAATGCACGAACAACTCCGTACTTGTACTTTTTGGCGTGTACTTCAATTGCGCGACCAACTTCGTTAATAGCAACACCGGGTTTCACAGCCTCAATGCCGTACCACATGCATTCTTCAGTAACTCGAATAAGTTGTGCGTTTTCATCGGAAATATCTCCAACTGCAAATGATGCGTTTGTGTCACCATGAACACCATTGAGAAAGATCGTTACATCGAGGTTGACGATGTCGCCATCCAGAAGAACTCGTGAATCAGGGATGCCGTGACAAATAACTTCATTGACACTGGTACACACGCTCTTTGGATAGTTGTGATAGTTCAGCGGACTCGGATACCCACCCATCTTGATGGTGAGATCATGAACGAACACGTCAATGTCGTCGGTGGTAATTCCAGGGCGAACAAACTCTCCGGCCTGACGCAAAATTTCTTTTGCTGCGTTGCCCGCAATACGCATCCGTTCGATGACTTCTGGAGTCTTGACGCGACCTTCTTCAATGCGTGGCACACTGCCCGTTTCTGCATACGGAGGTTTCGTAATGTTGGCTGGTACAGAACGCATAGGGCTAATTACGCCTTGCTCAATACGACCTTCAGTACCTCTGTGGCAACGCTTGTATTTGCGACCACTGCCACACCAGCACTGGTCATTTGAGGCTGGAAGAATTTCCGGAACCGTGTTCATACAGTAAAGACTACGGGCGAATATGAAGCCCTTTGTGCTAGTTCGACAGTGTTTCGACAGACTCGAGAGTCCAGCCATTGCCCGCAACGCCGTCGGCTAACCAGTTGCGCAGGGCAAGGGTGGCTTTCACGTCGTCTTCGTTGTAGGTAAGGAGTTTCTGTTGCATGCCAGCAGCATCACCAGGAATAACTCCGCATGCGGTTTGGTACCACACGATCGAGTTTCCGCCGCCTGCGTCTGAGGCATCCCAGGAGAAGCCCGCCAACTTGGCGACATCTTTCAAACCGGTGCGACGGGTTGGCCACAGCAATGGTTTTGAAATCTCGTATAGATCTACCCAATGTGCAGCTACACCAAGTTCATTGATTTCTTCTGGCGTCGGAACGCCGGAAACATCAGCATTCCGCATGGATGCTTCGCGCATACGTGGAAGCTCTGCAATTTTCCCGGAGTAGCAATAGACATTCACTGTTTTTCCGTTAGTGGCAGCGTCATCAAATTGTTGATGCAGCCATGCCCAGAACGCAGCCAACTGGCGGCCTTCTTCTTTCGGATCATCTCGATCAAAGAAGTGGAACGAAATGTATTCACCCTTGTCGTATGAGCCATCAGGTTGTTTGCGTGTGATGTACGCACCAAACAGATAGACAACATCGTCATTCTCAACATCGAAATCAATTTCAATGTCAGCTCGTGGAATAACTGGTGCACTTTGTCCACGTGGATAGAACGGGTATTTACCTGCATGCATGTCAACGCGCGCTGCATCAATATTGTCTGCAAGAAGTTTGTACGTTGGTACAGCAAGTGTTGCCTGGTCATAGGACAAAAGGTCAGCAGTTGTCTCAATACCAATTGCCTCGAGCTTGTCGAGACGCTTGTCTGACATTTTTGGCAACATTGATAATTCAATCGAAGGATCTTCGGTTGCGACTTCGAATAATTCCCCAAGACTTGGCGTAAGACCCCATTTGTTTGCTGCAATGGCAGAACGAGGGTCAAGTGCAGCAAGTTGCGGAGTTGTAGTAATGCCACCCTCTTCCATCTTTCCTACATGCGTAACAGTGACGCCAGACAGAAGTGAAACGTGGCGCTCACGCACAAGTTCTGTTTCACAAATATCGTGCCAAACGCAGTCGCGGCATTCGGGGCGATACACAGGTCGTGTGCACGCATCGAGGTCGTCGCGCATCGCCACAATTGCGTTCCAGCGCTTCTTCCATTCGCGGTCGATTGTCTTGAGTGGTGACTGCTCACCGTCATCAAGTCCACGCCAGGTGAGGTTCATGTCTTTGTCGATGATTCCGCCCACAGGTGCAATATCTGGTGCGTAATCAAGATCAAGGAGCATCATCCAGTAGTGCGCAAGCTGCAAACTGTGTTCAGGCTTTGGTGAGCCAAGACCAATGTCGATTCGCTTACGATTTTCTAACCACGGTGCATCAAGAGGCGACACGGACCACTTTTCATCGGCGTTGCCTTCGAGCGGCTTTGAGTTCTTCACGTCAACCGGGATGTATGCCCACTTGCCGTTGCTCATTTTCTCTTCACCAAAGCGAATTAAGATGTCGGGGCGGCCAGAGCGGTGATTGATGGTGGGAAGTGTTGGGCCAATGATGATGCGATCACCACGTTCCATTGCACGCATGGTTGCGCCTTCAATGTCATCATCTTGTTTGCGCAGTGATGAAACCTTGTGCAGTTGTTCTAGCTCAGCAAATACTTTGGCCTCAAAAATCTGACCCTGTTCGAAAAGGTGCTGCAATTGTTCGCTTGGTTCACGGCGCTTTGAGGTGTCGAGACTCGGATTGCGGTTATTGACTTCACGATGAGCACAACCAATAACAAAACGTGCGTCTCCCTTATCTGTAGAGCGAAGCTGTGAATTAGACAATGAGGTTTCTCTTTTCGTGATATTGCCAGAAGGCTGTGTGTTGGGCATGACCCCGGCCGATGGTGTCTCCACGGCCTAATGCTTGATCTGCAGCCGGAAGATGAGAATTAAGCGTATCGCCCACATGATCGCGAGTGATGAAAATGCACGCTGACTGATGACGTGACGCCATGACGCACAAGCGACCAGTCTCGAGATCAAAGGCGCTCGGGGTTTGTACACCAGATAATGGGTGTACAGCAATCATGACTGCGCGCTCCAGACCTTGCCAGCGTTCAGGAGTTGTAACACTAATTCCATGTTCACCAACAAGATCTTGGGGAAGACATGAACGGATAGCTGAGTTCATTTGATTATGTGTTGACACGATGCCGATATCTGCTGCAGTCAATTTGCGTGGAGCATCTCTTTCAGCAGCAGATGTGGACACTTCACACTGCAATGCAAGTAGTCGCGATACGAAATCAGCTGCCACCTGTGCCAATTCCATATCAGTTTCGATTGGTGCTCCATCTGGTCCAGTGGGGTGCGTGTAGATAATGGTCGAATGATTAGCCAAGGTCAGGATTGCGGTGTCTACTCGAGAATCACCGGCTTTCTTGGTTGGACGCAAGAAGCGTTCTCCGGCGACAGCAAAAGCAGTAAATGAAAAATCGTAGAAGTTGTTTACGAGTTGCACTGCATCATCAGGAAGTCGACGGCAAGTATCAAGTTCAAACAAAGTTGTCACTTTACGCAAGTCAGAATTCTCTAGAACAACTTCTGGTGCAGGTAAGTGCGGGGCAACGGGCGAAACTTCCCATCTGTCAACAGCAATAGTGACGGTGGGAGGAATTTGACCCGGATCGCCGATCATCACGTAACGATCGGCAACATCGCGCATGGATAAGAAATCAGCCCAGGTCATTTGCCACGCCTCGTCAATAAAGAGGACATCGTATTCGTTGATGGTTTCGGTGTAACCCAATTTGGCAACAGTGGCAATCATGACGGACGGGCCAAGGGGAAGTTGATCTCGCTTGAATACAACTGAGACATTGTCCGACAAATTGCTAGGAGGCTCGTACGATCCGCTAGAGAATCGAACAATCTCGTCGTCGGGAAAGCGAACGCAAAAACGATTACATAAGTCATCAACTTGGTTGTTTGTCTGTGCAGCAATTGCAATTCGCTTGCCACCTGCGAGTGCGCCATCAAGTGCTTTCAGCAAGTTGTATGACTTTCCTGAACCTGGAGGGGCTTTCACCACGGCGATACGGCCGGTTCCACAAATAAACTCTTGTAGTTCTTCGTAAATTGGCTTACTCATTGGTCATCTCCATTTGCGAGGACCGGGCCATCGTCATTCACTGCTGCATGGCGTCGAGGGCGAGC
>SHUR01000040.1 GCA_009694565.1 Ilumatobacteraceae bacterium
ATAGCATTTCCTATTTTGGCTGACCCTGTTGAAATACTCCGGTTACGACGCGAGATTGAAGATCTGCAAAATCAAGCTCTCAATGCGGGGATCTTGGCGGAAGAAGCAAACGACAAAGCCCGAGAACAAAAAGAAAAAGCCGACAATTTTCGAGACAAAGTGGTTGGTGATTTGGTGCGCGTTCCTATCGGGTCAGATTTTCGTCGAGGCAGCATTGCGGCTGTTATTGCAACAGTTCGTCAACAAGCACATCACATTGTTATTCCACAGTCAGCAGAACGCGACATAGATGTTTTGGATCGAACCTATACGGCGAAGCCCTGGGCACATCATGTCGCTGATTTTTTCGTAGCGATTGAGAAATTTGCAAAAGAGTCAATCAATCACCGTTTCTCTGGTGATTTTTTCGCGTGGTGTACTGATGATCAAGATGGTGGTTTTTCTGCAAACAAAGTGTCGATGCAAGAGTCAATTCCCACTATGCAGAATCCCGATTTGGTGGCTGCGCATACTTTTGAGGTCTCTCGTGACCTGAACTCATCAGGCAAAATGGTCATGGTTGCTCATGCAAAAATTCAAATCAGGGGTGGTGGCAATATCCCCCGAATTTTCTTCTACGACGACACCAAAGGCCCTACTCGTAAGGTCCATATTGGCTTTATTGGGCCTCACGAATTGGTTCCTACCTCGAGTTTTTGATCGCACGCGAGAGGGACCATCGTTGTTGTCGGGGGTGCCCCCCGCTAGTGTGATGGTTACTCGGGTGTCCGAGTTCTCCCCGCCCAAGTCTTTGGGGGGTCGAGATGAGGTAGTTCCTTCAATCCTTTTGTCGGTGCGCCCAAACCCCTAGATCTAACCGGGAACGGTTGAACGAAAGCAGGAAATCATGGCTGCAGAAGCTCTTGAGAAATCCGCCCTTGAATCCAAGGACAAAGATCAGTTGATGGCAATCGCCGGTGCATTAGGCGTTAAAGCCGCTGCCCGCGATTCGAAGGCCACTTTGGTTGACAAGATTCTGGAAAAGACTGGCGCCAATGACGCACCAGCAGCGCCAGCACCTCGTGGCCGCGCGCCACGAAATGAAGCACCGGCAGAAGAGTCCGATTCTGATGACGAACGCCCCGCTCGTGAACAGCGTGGATCACGCAATGATCGTGGAGACCGCGGAGATCGTGCGCCTCGTGGCGAACAATCTTCTAACGAATCAGCAGAACCAGTTGTGTATGTCGGTGCCGATGGTGAGCCGTTAGCCGAATGGGAAATTGAATTAGCGCAACATGAAGGTCGCACTGGCGAACTAAAGCAGCAAAGTGCCGGACAAGGTCGCGGCCCACGCAATGATCGCGGCGATCGCGGCGATCGACCTGAACGCGGACCACGTCAGCAAAATCAGAATCAAGGTCAGCGTCAGCAAGGCCAAGGCAATCGTCAGCAAAATCCGAATCAAGGTCCTCGCCAACAAGGTGAAGGTGGCGATTGGGATGCTCGAGGCGGACGCAATAGTCGCCGTCGTCGTGGTCGCAATGGTCGCGATGAAGGTCCACAGGGCGAAGATCGTTTTGAATCACGTGATGAAGTCAGCAATGAACCAATTAGTACAGAGCCAGTCAAGGTAGAGGGTTACCTCGACTTGCGCGACGAGGGCTACGGCTTCTTGCGCATTGGTGGATACATGCCAACACCGGAAGATGCCTACATCCCTGTGAAACTCACGCGCCAATTTGGTTTGCGTAAGGGTGATCATGTTTCTGGTTTGTCACGTCCTGCAGGCCGCAACGAAAAAAACCCAGCAATGCTCGAGATTTACACCATCAATGGTCAAGATCCTGAGAAGGCACGTCATCGTCCTCGCTTCGAAGATCTCACGGCGTTGTTCCCTGATTCGAAGTTGCGGATGGAAGATCCGAGTGATCCGACAAACATGACCGCTCGCATCATTGACCTCATTGCACCAATTGGTAAAGGCCAGCGAGGAATCATTGTTTCACCACCAAAGGCTGGTAAGACCACAGTGATGAAGACAATTGCTGCGTCAATAGAGAGGAATAACCCTGAAGTAAAACTCATCGTGTTGCTCATCGACGAACGTCCAGAAGAAGTTACAGACATGCGTCGCACCGTGAAGGGCGAGGTAGTTGCTTCTACTTTCGACCGCCCAAGTGATGAGCACACTCACATTGCTGAAATGGTGAGCGAAAAAGCCAAGCGCATGGTCGAAATGGGTGAAGACGTTGTCATCATCCTTGACGGAATTACTCGTTTGTCTCGCGCATACAACTTGGCTGCTCCTGCAACTGGTCGTGTGATGTCGGGTGGTATCGATGCCGGTGCGTTGTACCCACCAAAGAAGTTCTTTGGAGCTGCGCGAAATGTTGAAGAGGGTGGCTCGCTCACCATTCTTGCAACAGCTCTTGTTGATACAAACAGCCGTATGGACGAAGCCATCTTTGAAGAATTCAAGGGAACTGGAAACATGGAATTGCGCCTTGACCGACGCATTGCTGAACGGCGCGTTTTTCCCGCCATCGACGTTGATGCCTCAAGTACCCGTCACGAAGAACTTCTGTTCGAGCGTAAGCAACTCCAGCTGGTCTGGAAGTTGCGTCGTGTGCTCAGCGGCCTTGCCCAGGACGGGAACCCCGCTCCAGGCTTGGAAATGCTGATGGACCGCCTGAAGACCTTCAGTACCAATGACGAGTTCTTGGCCGAAATCGCTAAGACGCCTGGCGCCTAGTCCCGATACACTTCAATTTCCGTTTCAAAGAGATGACAGAGATATGAAAACCGAAACACATCCTGAATACGCAGAAATCAGCGTCAAGTGCTCTTGTGGCAATTCCTTCACCACACGCAGCAGTCGCAAAGCGCCTATCGTTCTTGAACTTTGCAACGAGTGCCACCCATTCTTCACTGGTAAGCAGAAGCTTGTAGACACTGGTGGACGCGTCGAGCGCTTCAACAAGCGTTATGGCGAGCGCACCAACGCACCTGCACGCCCTGAGTGATTTTTTGTGACGCGTGCGTCACAATCCTCCATCTGTACTCGTTATGACTGATGTGAACCCCGCCAACATTGATCGGCGTTCTCGCTTACTTTCCATTAAGTTGCGATCGCTTGTCCGCGAACATCTTGCTCTTGCGTCTGACCCTGAGGGCAGCAATGAATCGTTTGCTCTAGGAGCAGGTTTTGTTGCCGCAGATGCGGTGTGGGTTCTGATTGACGGCGATGCTGCTCGTTCGTTAGGTCCTGTGTTGGCGTGGACATCTCAGTTCGAACGTCATGTGAATCTCTTGGTGGAAAACAATGCAGGACTTCTTGCCCGACGTGCCGCATTGTTTGATGTCGATATCACGGTGTGGCATGTTGATGGCCGCTCCGTAGAGCGGGCGATTGCCGAACCCAACCTGGCATCTGTATCTGCAACCGAAGCGCACCTGGCATTCGTTGACATCATCGAATCATCCGGGGCTGACTCACTGGTCGAACACGGTGTTGTTGTGGGCGAAGTGCGTGGACTTGAAATGTGTCGCGTGGTTGACGATGTCACAACCGGTGAAGTGCGTTTAGAAGTGGGCATGGGTCGACACGATCGTGAGGCGTTCACCATGATCCATGGCGAGTTGCCGACTGCCCAAGCAATGCGACAAGTGATCGATGCTGTACTGCCGCATCGCACCGAGGGCGCAGACTCTCACCCGTTTAATCAATTCGGCGTGGAACGCCTTTCCCGATGGAAGGCAATCAAAGATCCGATGTCCATTGGCTTTTCTACTCTGGCTCCGGCTGACCCGCCAGTATTGCGCACGAACGTTAAAGACTCCGTGCCTTGTGTTGCAATTGGTCTGACTGGTGCGAAGCGATTATCTACAGCCGTGTTTGTGCATGGCATAGACCTTGACTGTGTGAGTTTTGCTGTCGATGCGGCATCTCGGCTTGGTACTCAAGATGTCACTATTGCAGTACGTCGCCGTGATGTGATTGCATCAATTGAGCGCTTGGCAAATATGGCTTCAATTCAAGTCCGTCTTGCATATTTGTCCTGAGAAAATTTGAATAGGGGAGCAGAATTTCATGAATAATTTCATTCGTAAGTCTCGTCGTGTATTCGTTCTTGCTTTAGTTGTGCTGTCTGGGTGCAGCAATTCCTCTGCATCAAAAAGCGATGATTCTGCGGGGGCAACTGACACCACGACGACAACTTTTCCGGTGTCCACAACAGTTCCGTGGCAAAAAGGTGCGCCAGAGGCCGCATGGGCAGCGTGGTTAACAACATTTGCGGTGGTCGACGCCTCAGAGATTTCTGAAAGCGAATGTGGAGTATTTGCCATGCTGGTAACTGAGGAAAGCCTTACTTTTTATTCGTGGGATGGCGTGCAGTGGTCAGACAAGTCCGACGTCTTAAGTGGTGGTCGCGGCAAATATCCGCTGAAGGTGTACAGCTCTGACTACACGAATGATGGAGTGATTGATTATTTCGTCACGTATCGAACGAGAAAAAACAGTGGACCGACTTTCGGTGGATTTTTTACCATTCCATGGAGCGGTGACTTGCGATGCGTATGGAATTGGGTTGATATCGACGACGGTCGTGACATTTCAAAGGTGATTGATTCACCAGAAGTCGACCAGCGAAAAGGCAGGGTGTACGCCGCTGGCTATGTGAATCGCCGTTACAGCAGCCGTAGACAGTTGAAATATTCGCCGTCAGCCAATTCTTTTGTGTTTGACGATGTGTTCCAGAAATAACACTGCACCAACCCTCTAGCCTTGTGTTGCATGAACAGCCGTCTTGAATCCATTGAACGGGACTACAACGAGCTTGAAGTAAGTCTTGGTAGCCCTGAGGTTCTTAGCGATCAAAATCGTTTGCGCGAAGCATCGCGTAAATACAAGCAACTCACACCGCTTGTGCAATGTATTCGTGACTTGTGGTCTGCGCGTGGCGATGCTGCGGCAGCAAAAGAACTCATGATTGAAACCACCGGTGATGAACGTGAGTCATTTCGTGCAGAAGCAACCGCAGCAGAAACACGAGTTGAAGAACTCGAAGCGCAATTGCAAGTGTTGCTACTTCCACCAGACGAAAATGACGGCAAGCCTGTCATCATGGAAATTCGTGGTGCTGAAGGCGGCGAAGAAGCCAACTTGTTTGCGCGCGACCTGATGGAGATGTACACCGCGTACGCATCAAAGCGGGGCTGGTCTGTTGAGACCATGCAGATTGATAACTCTGAAATGGGTGGCATCAATCAAGCGACCCTTATGTTCAAAGGTGAAGATGCCTGGAGTCATTTGAAATTTGAAGGTGGGCCACATCGCGTGCAACGTGTGCCTGCAACAGAAGCGCAAGGCCGTATTCATACATCGTCAGCCACCGTGGCAGTCATGGTGGAAGCCGAAGAACTTGACTTGGAAATTAATGACATCGATCTCAGCATTGATGTGTATCGCGCATCGGGTGCCGGTGGTCAGCACGTCAACACCACAGACTCTGCTGTGCGAATCACGCACAAACCGACCGGACTAGTGGTGGCGATGCAAGATGAGCGCAGTCAATTGCAAAACAAATTGCGCGCCATGACAGTGTTGCGGTCCCGATTGTTGAAACTACGCCAAGAAGAACAAGACGCCAAGGCTTCAGTAGAGCGCAGGGCTCAAATTGGTGGCGGTGGACGCGGTGAAAAGATTCGTACCTACAACTACAAGGAAAACCGCATCACAGATCACCGCATTGGTTTTACGTTGTATCAATTGCAGGCCGCATTAGGCGGAGACCTTGACCCAGTTATCGATGCGTTGTCAGCAGACCTGCGGGCGCGTCAATTAGCAAACAATGACTAAGTCAAGTGTTCACGTCACGTGGCGTGAGATGGTGAAGCACACCCAAAGTGAAGTCGGTGAGCGTACTGTCGCGCAATGGCTATGTGAGCATGCGAGCGGATGTGACGCAAATGAATTTGGCGGAATTCTTGACGAATTGGTGAGTGAACGTTCTGCCGAGCATTTGCGCAGCATGCTGACCCGGTACGCAACAGGAGAACCATTGCAATATGTCATGGGGCGATGGACGTTCCGTCGACTTGACCTACTCGTTGATTCGCGAGTGTTGATTCCGCGACCCGAGACAGAACTACTGGTGGAACATGTCACACGTTATGCATCGCAAAAGATTCGTGAGGTCGGAAGAGGTGTAGTCCTTGCAGACCTTGGCACAGGGTCAGGCGCAGTGGGGCTTTCACTGTTGCATGAATTACCTTTCGAATCTGCCGAAGTGTGGATGACAGATTCATCTGAAGATGCACTGCACGTTGCTCGCGCAAATGCTGCTGGAGTTGGGCGCAATGCGGTGGGTGCTCGATTCGGACATGGCAGTTGGTATCGAGCACTGCCGGCAGACCTTCGGGGCTCTTTCGATGCAATCGTCAGCAACCCTCCATACATTGCGGTTGGTGACCCATTGGTGGGTGACTCTGTCTTGAAATGGGAACCACACAGTGCGCTCTTTGCAGGAACGGATGGACTAGATGATCTTCGTGTTGTTGTCACTGGCGCCATTGATTGGTTAGTTCCCGGTGGGTTACTTGCGGTCGAAATGGGATACACACAAGCAAATCTGGTCTCACAGATGTTTGATTCAGTGGGCTTCACTCATGTGTCGGTGCACAAAGACTTAGCCGGGCTCGACCGATTTGTGACCGGTATTTCACCGAATTAACAGAGGTGTCGCTGTAAGAATTCCAGTTGGTGCAAGAGAAGATTTTCTGCCACGACTTCTTGTGGAGTCATATGAGTAACTCCAGAGAGCGGCAATACTTCATGAGGTTTTCCGGCAGCAAGTAGCGCAGTTGATAATTGCAGGGTATGTGCTGCTACAACATTGTCATCGGCCAGCCCATGGATCAGCAACAGTGGTTGTTGTAGGTGCTCAGCGTCATTGCACAAGGACGTTGCTTCATACGCGCTTGCATCGATTGACGGATTGCCCAAGTAACGCTCTGTGTAATGAGTGTCGTAGAGGCGCCAATCTGTGACGGGTGCACCAGCAACCCCTGCATGAAAGAGGTCACCACGGCGTAGAACAGCCAGTGCTGCGAGATAGCCACCAAAGCTCCACCCGCGAATTCCTACCCTTGACGTATCAGCACGTGGTTCAAGGTCATTCAGGTCTCGCAAGATTTCAACTTGATCATCTAGTACTGGTCGAGCAAGGTCGTTCATGACGCCACGTTCCCATGCGCTGCCTTTGCCTGGGGTCCCGGTGTTGTCAACGACAACAACAACAAAGCCTTGGTCGGCAAACCATTGAGAGGAGTTGTAGGCGGCACGTGATGCAACAACACGTTGCGCATGCGGGCCGCCATATGGATCAAACAGCACAGGTAATTTTGTGGAGAGCCCATCGCGTGGCAGAAGAATTGCAACAGGGATGGCGCGGGGACCGACAGACATGATGCGCACATTTGGTTGCACGAGTGAGGTTTCCGATAGCGAGGCAATGTCATGAGTGGTGAGGGATGTATGAACAGTGAATTGCGCACGCTCTGTTTCAAGTGTTGAGATCCGTGACACATAACAATTCACAGAACCGCTGATTGACACGACACCATGCGAATCAGTCAGTTGAGTAATGGTGTCGTTGTTGTAGACCCAAGCATCTATGGCCCAAGGAGTATTGATCTCATTTGCCATAAACAAGATTGCGTGTGGTGCCGATACAACGCTGCGCACTTGCATGGTGGTGGGGGTAACTGCAATACCGTTCACAAGTAGGCGACGCGCACCGTCGCGATCGGCGCATGTGACGAGAGTGCCATCGTGTTGTAGCGCAGGAACTCCAGGCACTAATTCGACCCATGCATCATCTGCATCGGTGAAAACGATTGTTGATGCACCTGTTGCTGGGTCAATGAAATGAATATCAATCCGCTTCTGATCGCGTGTTTGTGTTTGGGCAATCAGTCCTGCACTGTTCCACAAAACAGTGTTGAGATATTCCCAATTCCCTGACAGTTTGACCGGGATTGCGGTAGCTGTTGCGACAGAAACGAGGTGAAGTAACACCGATGCGTTTGGCGTACCTGCGGCAGGGTAGCGGTGTTCTGTTGCAGGCAATTCAGGATGTGCGGGGTCTGCAATGTGCCAGATATTGATTGGGGAGACATCAACTCGACACGCGGCAATCGATAGTGAATCTGGCGACCACCAGTAACCACGGAATCGTCCCATCTCTTCTGCGGCAATGAATTCTGCATTGCCCCATGACACTGCTTCATTTGAATCTGATGCGACGACACGTTCATCACCAGTGAGAGATGCGACGCATAGTGATGTGCCGCGGAGAAAGGAGATGGTGGTGCCGTCAGGGGAGAGACGTGCATCAAACACGCCGGGCTCGATAGCAGGCATCGTTGTGGCGCCACTGAAAAGATCTATCAACACCACGCTTCCACCCAGAACAGTGACGGCACTCGTGACATCTCGATTGCACGCATAGCTGGTGACGCCACTTGCACCTTCACGAGCACGTTCACGCTGTCGGAGTTCTGCTGCTGTTAACTCGGATAGGTCGGTATTCAGTGTGCGCGGATCAAGGAGTTCATGTTCGACACCCGTTGCAGTGTCAAGACTCCACAAAGTATTAACTGCGTCAGACCCAGAGTGTGAACGAATGAAGATAACGCGAGAGCCATCAGGTGACACGGTGAAACTGCGAGGTTCTCCGAGCGAGAGTCGCTGTGTTCGTGCATATTGACGAGGGAAGGAATCACTCACGCGAGCAGAGTACCTGACTCGTCGGCACGAACCGTGCGGCCGACCCACTCATTGACACACATGTCGCGACCAATACCAATGTCCGTGGTGTCGACCCATGCACGACGACCATCGGCGAGTATGCATGACGCAAGAGAACGCTCGGGGTTGCCCTCACGGTCATGCATTACGGAGTATCCCTCGATGGTCATTTCACCAGCTGCATCGGCTGGTGATGCGAGCGACCGACGAGGCAATGCGTCAATCTGGTCTTGCGGATAGTCGTATGCGAAACCGTTCTTTGGTGGAGTCGTTGCATAAACGCCGAATGCATGTTTCGTGGTGTATCCACCATTTGCCCACACGAGTCCGGTGGCACCAACTCCACTGCGCAATTCGCTAGCAACAGTCGCGATGGCATGCATGACGTAGTTGTTCCATGGACCACCACCAAATTGCAATCCACCTGTGCGTGTGAGTTGACCGTTGATATCAAGTCCGAGTGATTTCGCACCCAGTTGCACGGCAGAAGGAAAGCATGAGTACAGATCAACAAGATCAATGTCATCAATTGAAAGTCCTGCGAGCTCCAATACTCGACGTCCAGCCAATTCGATAGCAGGGGTGTCATAGAAATGATTGCGATGAGAAATGAATGCGTGTTCATGAGCATCACTTCCGGATTGCGGGAAAATCCAACGATCACGAGAAACACCGAGAGCGCTTGCTTTTTCGGCTGAACACAAAATGAGTGCGGCCGACATGTCGACGTCGTTGTTTGAGTTCATCAACTTTGGATATGGGAAACCAATCATGCGATTCGTGTCAGAAGCAGTCCGAATTTCTTCTGCGGTGTATTGCTTCTTGGACCACGCATATGGGTTAGTTGCAGCCACTGCGCTGAATCGTGCGTACAACTCACTGATATGAACTTGATGATCTGCGACTGACCGACCTGACTGTGCACGAAGTGCTGTCTCAAAGAGCGGGTAAATCTGAATTGGCATCATGATTTTGCGAGCCAACTCTTCTGGCATGTTCATCGTGAGATCTTCAGAAACTGGAGTGGGTGTAGTGTCTGTGGTGCGCCAATCGGGCGTGAGACCTGCTTTGTTGTATCGAGCACGTGTTCGAGTTGTCTCTCCGCCAGTCAAAATGACGAGGTCGACTTCGCCAGCACGTATCTGACGCGATGCGGTGTTGACCAAAGTTTGCGGAGTATTGCCACCCATGGCGGACAGGCCGAGTTCGCGCGGAGTGAGCCCGAGGTCTTGAGCAATGAAATGGGCTGGGTTGCCGTATTTCCATGACAAAAGACTGACAACACGAATGGCATCGGGGTTAGGCACTGACGAAAGTCCTGCGTCAGAAGCAGCAAGGGTGATGGCTTCAACCATGAGAGCCACGGGGTCACGAGCATCGTCAAGACCCTCTGCACGCTGCAGTACTTGGCCTGTACCGATAAAAACGGGGGTGCGTGGGTCAATTGTCATGTCATAACGCTAGGTCGTAGACATAACACCTCTACTACTGTGAATGAGATGTCCGTAATTGCAATTGGTGCCGACCACGCTGGCTACACCCTGAAACAGCACCTGATTGAAGTGCTCACAAATCAAGGCCACGATGTCATCGACCTCGGGACCAATTCCACTGAGAGCTGTGATTACCCACCCATTTGTGCCGCCGTCGGTCGTCACGTACGCGATGGTAAAGCGGACCTCGGCATTGTTCTTGGCGGAAGCGGCCAAGGCGAACAACTGGCGGCAAATAAAGTTCACGGAGTTCGCGCAGCATTGTGTAATGATTTGTACACGGCTCGCATGGCGCGGTCTCACAACAACGCAAACGTGCTGTCAATGGGCGCGCGAGTTGTTGGCGAAGGCCTTGCCGAAGAAATCCTTTCAACATTTTTATCAACCTCCTTCGAGGCAGGCCGTCACGAACGTCGCGTAGCGATGTTGGCCGAAATCGAGCAACAAGAATCGAGCAAATAATGCCTTTTCCATCCGACACAGACGCAGACAATGCGGTTTTTGACCTGCTCGAAACTGAGCGCATTCGTCAGATCACCGGATTGCAGTTAATTGCCAGCGAGAACTTCACGTCTCCCGCAGTGATGCATGCAACTGGTTCAATTCTGACGAACAAATACAGCGAGGGATACCCCGGTAAGCGTTACTACGGCGGCAATGCCATTGTGGATGAAATTGAGGCGTTAGCAATTTCACGTGTGAAGCAGTTGTTTGGTGCTGAGCACGCAAACGTGCAACCACACTCTGGTGCAAGCGCAAATATGGCTGTTTACTTAGGTCTTTTGAATCCTGGCGACACTGTTCTTGGTCTCAGTCTCGACCACGGCGGCCATCTCACGCACGGATCACCAGTCAATGCGAGTGGCATTCTCTACAACTTCAAGTCGTATGGAGTCACCGCCGGTGAAGAGCGAATTGACTTTGAACAAATGCGTGATCTGGCACTTGAACATCGTCCGAAGATGATTGTTGCCGGAACAACTAGTTATCCACGTCGCCTTGATCCAGAACCGTTCAAAGCAATCGCGGATGAAGTCGGCGCGCTGCTTATGTTTGACATTGCTCACTTGGCTGGTCTTGTAGCTGGTGGTGCGCACCCGAACCCCGTGCCATACGCCGACGTTGTGACGTTCACTACGCACAAAACCTTGCGCGGCCCTCGTGGTGGTTGCATTCTTAGCAAGGCAGTGCACGCACAAGCTATTGACAAGGCAGTATTTCCAGGTAGTCAAGGTGGCCCGCTTGAGCATGCTGTTGCGGCAAAGGCAGTTGCATTCCGTGAAGCACTTGACCCATCGTTCTCTGTGTATGCACACCAAATTGTGAAGAATGCTTCTGCGTTGGCAGCTGCTCTTACCAAAGAAGGTTTCCGACTTGTCAGCGGCGGTACAGATACACACCTGATGGTTGTAGACCTGCGCCCGTTCGATGCCGAATGCACCGGAAAAGTTGCGCAATTAGTTCTTGATGATGCAGGTATCACGCTGAACAAGAACACTGTGCCTAATGATCCGCGCAGTCCTTTCGTCACTTCGGGTGTACGTATCGGAACCCCATCTGTAACAACACAAGGAATGACTGAAGCAGAAATGCCAGTCATTGCTTCATTGATTGCAGAAGCTCTTCGTCATCGTGATGATGCAGCGACAGTCGCCGGAGTGAAATCCAAAGTTGCGGCGCTCTGTGCCAAATTCCCTGTTTATCCCCACAAATTGTGACGGAAACGATCCAAGTGGATCAGTCATCTAGGCTCGACATCTAATGGGTGACACAAACGGATATCTCATCGTCGGACTGTTCGCGATGTTTGTCACTCTGATTACGACGCCAGTTGTTCGGTGGTTTGCGCGCGAACACAATTGGGTAGCACTGCCAGACGAACGAAAAGTACACACTGTGCCTACTCCTGATGTCGGTGGTATTGCTTTGTTTGCCGGAGTTGTGGCCGCAATCGGACTCGCATGGAGGATGGATCGATTTACACCGTTATTCGAGGGAAACAGTGAACTAACAGGTGTGTTGCTTGGTGCGTTAGTAGTTCTTGTTGTCGGTGCTCGAGACGATGTGAAAGAAGTGTCAGCTCCTGCTCGCGTGATTGCAATTGTTGGTGCCGGCATGATGCTTGTGTGGTTTGGTGTCACGATGTTTTACTTTCGTGTTCCGTTCTTGGGAGTTATTCAATTAGGAAATGATTGGATTCCAATTGTCACTGTTGTGTGGTTGTTAGGAATGGTGCAAGCAATCAATCTGATTGATGGGCTTGACGGATTAGCAGCAGGCATCGTTGCTATTGGTTCTACTGCGTTTTTCATTTACTCAAGACATCTCTCGGGTCTTGGTTTGCTGTCTGAACCAAACATTGGACCACTTATTGCAATTATCACTGTCGGTGTATGCATTGGTTTTCTTCCGTACAACTTCAATGGCGCAAGTATTTTCATGGGTGATGGCGGCGCATATCTGCTCGGTCTCTTGGTAGCTGTTTCAACGAGCGTTGTCGGTGGGCGAGCAGACCCAACCACGCAAGCGTTTAGCGGTCAGACGTATTTCTTCCTGGCACCACTTGTTATTCCACTCATCATTCTGGGAGTGCCAATCTTCGATGTGGCGTTTGCCATCGTGCGTCGCGTGAGTAAACGTCAAGGATTCGCAGAAGCCGACAAGGGGCATCTGCATCATCGATTAATCAATCTTGGACACGGCCCACGTCGCGCCGTTGCAATTTTGTGGTTATGGACCGCGCTGCTGTCGGCGTTAGTGCTTTACCCCGTCTTTAATAAGAGCGCCACGAACTTTGCGCCCTTCGGACTAGTCGCATTGGTGCTGTTTTTATACACCGTTTTGCATCCCGACCTCAATCGCACCCCAGAAGACGAATAATCATGCCGTCAGGCTCCTCGGTTTGACGATTTCTTTGAGACAGCCCTAGATTGAGAAGTTCTTCGGGCTACTCCATCGGCTCGTGATTGGTGAAAATAGTGAAAAAGCGTCCGGCTCCCACCATGACTTCGTCATCAAATGAAGGCTCTGGGCACGGCGTTGAATTGGCGCTCTTGGTATTGGTGTATTTGCTGATCGGAATTGGGCTTGATGCCTGGCTTAATACTCAGCCTATTTTCACAATCGCACTCGTCCTGATTGCAGTCATTGGCCAGTTCGTCAAGACCTATTACGCATATAACGCTCGAATGACACTGCTAGAAGAAAAGCGTGCCCAGTCGACACGCGCCCGGCCAGAACGATGAGCGAGAAAAACAAGCCTGTGGATAACGCTCCTGAATTTGCCGTTTCGAGGGACATGGTTCGTCGAGGCGTGATGGTCGCACCAATTTTGCTATTAGTTTCAGGTGTGATTTGGGGTATGCGAGGAGTGACTGGATCTGCGTACG
>SHUR01000041.1 GCA_009694565.1 Ilumatobacteraceae bacterium
AACGCACCCCATCACAGCAATTTGCAATGGCAGTTTCTTATGTTCAAAAGCTGCAAGCGCTCTGTTCGCGACATCAATGACATCGATCTCGGCTCGACCGCAACTAGGGCATGCAATCAGGTCAACATTCTTACGTTCGCGAAGCCCGAGCGCCTCGAGCAATTGACGACCAGCGCGCGCCTCTTCAACAGGATCGGCCGTGAGGCTATATCGAATGGTGTCGCCGATGCCCTCGAGCAGCAGAGTTGAAATTCCTGCAGTGGCTTTGATGAGACCAGCAGGAGGTGGTCCTGCTTCTGTGACTCCGAGATGCAACGGAATATCTGTCGTATCGGCCAACATGCGATACGCCTCGACCATCAACGGCACGTTGCTTGCTTTTACAGAAATCTTGATGAGGTTGAAATCAACTTCTTGGAAGTACGCAATTTCATGCATGGCCGACTCAACCATTGCTGCCGCAGTAAGTCCACCGTATTTTTCATACAACGAGGGATCAAGAGAACCACCGTTGACACCAATACGAATTGCCAGATTGCGATCTCGTGCTTCAGAGGCAACTGCCTTGATGTGTTCCGGTTTACGAATATTGCCCGGGTTCAAACGAAGACCGTGAACACCTGCCTCCATTGCAGCCAGCGCCATTTTGTATTGATGGTGAATGTCGGCGATGATCGGAATTGGTGAACGCGGCACAATTTGTGCAAGCCCTTCAGCGGCTTCTTGATCGTTACATGTGCAACGCACGATGTCACACCCAGCAGCTGCCAATGCATAGATCTGTTGCAGTGTGCCTTCAACGTCGGCGGTCTTGGTGGTGGTCATTGACTGCACCGTGATCGGAGAACCTCCGCCCACAGGGACTTTGCCCACCATGATTTGCTGAGTATTGCGACGCTCGAACATGAGTCTCAGTCTGTCAGTTCCGCGGCCGTTTACCCGAGTGGTTGAGTGATATCGAGGTACAAACCAGTCAGAAGCAGGAGTGACAAAAGCCCGACTACCAAGGTGGCCAAAGGAACCATCTTGTTGATGTCTGCTTTGTACAGGCGCCCTTTTCGAGAACGCACCCGTTCATAAATGGCGATTGCCGCATGTCCGCCATCAAAGGGCAACAACGGAAACATGTTGAAGACACCAACAAACACATTGATGCTGGCGAGCAAAGTAAGCACACCCTTGAGCCCATCAGATCGACCAACCGTGCCACTGAAGTCACTGATACCAACAACAGTGGTTGGACGAGTTTCAAGAGTGGCCTCTGGGGATTTAGTGAGATGACGAATTGAATTCATAGGGTTAAGGGCAACAACCACCCCTTTCACAGAATCAGTGATTGTCGTGCCAATATCTGCAACTGATTGCCCGACAGACTCAATGACTCCAAGATCTTTCCAACCCCAGTCATCTGCCATCACGCCAAAGTACGCACGACCAGCAATCGTGGGGTGCTGCACCAGTACAACGTCACGTGTTTGGCGAATACCTTCGTGCTCGTACACAACAGAAATTGATTCGCCCGCAGAAAAACTTTGGATAGCCGCAGAGACACTGTTGTAATCCGTAACGGCTATACCCCCAATTGAGACAAGCGTGTCACCAACAACGATGCCAGCAGAAGACGCAGGACTACTTGAATCGGCCAATCCTCGAACAGTGGAGATGCCCGTGTTTTGCTGACGGCCACCAGAGGTGTACACGCCAAGAAACAAAATGAACGCAATTACCATGTGCATCAGAGACCCAGCAGTAATAACCAGTAGTCGCCTCGGGAACGTCTGGGAACGATACGCGCGTGACTCATCAGCAGGATCAACTTCATCAACGTTGTTCATTCCGATGATGCGAACAAAAGCGCCGAGTGGCAACGCGCGAACGCCGTATTCAACTTCACCCTTTGTGCGGCTCCACACTCGTGGACCAAAGCCCATAAAAAACTGGGTTACTTTCATACCAGTGAGACGAGCAGTGGAAAAATGCCCCACTTCATGCAAGAACACCGACAAAAGTAGCCCGACAACAAACACAAAGGTCCAGGGGTTCTTGAATGCCAAGTATGCAAGCAAGGCAATCATGATGACTCCGGTGGCTTTGCCGTTACGCGTTGCCATGGGTGACACTGCCTCGTCTACGGCACCGCCAGCAGCAACTTCAGCGCGAAATCGGTGATAAAAATCGCTCATCGTGATAGCTCCTCTGTTGCTAGTCGACGACCTTGCGCATCTGCCTCAAGAACATCGTCAACCGATGTTGGCACAGTAACTACAAACTTTTCCATCACCCGTGACACAAAAATACCGATCTGTGACCAGGTAATACGACCAGCGAGAAACGCCTCAACAACAATTTCATTGGCAGCTGACAATGCAGCTGGCGCTGTGCCCCCTGCTCGACCCGCCGCGTATGCCAGATTGAGGCACACGAATGTTTTTCTGTCAGGCGGTTCAAAATCAAGACGAGACAATGTGGTCCAGTCGATACGACCAAACGGTGTTGAAATGCGATGTGGATAGCCAAGCGCATACCCAATTGGCAACCTCATGTCGGGCATTGATAGTTGCGCGATGGTCGAACCGTCGGTGAATTCCACCATCGAGTGCACGACCGATTGTGGGTGGACAACAACTTCAATGTTGTCAAACGAGGTACCGAACAATTCATGTGCTTCAATTACTTCAAGGCCTTTATTCATGAGAGTGGAAGAATCAATCGTGATCTTCGGCCCCATCTTCCACGTGGGGTGCGCCAGTGCTTCGTTTACGGTGACTGAGGCGAGAGATTCGGCTGAACGACCACGAAATGGTCCACCACTTGCTGTGAGGACGATGCGGGCCACCTCTGATGCAGGTCGAGACGATGAGCGCAGACATTGATGAATTGCACAGTGCTCGCTGTCGACTGGAACTAACTGTGCTCCTGGCGTCGCGCGCAGGGGCTGCACTAACGGGCCAGCAGCAATGAGACTTTCTTTATTGGCCAAACCAAGAGTCTTTCCCGCGCGCAATGTTTCAAGAGTTACGGATAATCCGGCAAATCCGACAACGCCGTTGATCACCACATCTGCAACGTCAACAACATCTGCAAGGTTTCCTGTGACAGTTATTCCCGGAAGAGCCGCAGCCACAACAGACCGGTGCTTCTCGTCAGTAACGACGACAAGTTCTGGGTTCAGAAGCCGTGCTTGTGCAATGACAGTGTCGTACGACGAACCAACGGCAAGTGCGGTGATGTGATATTTGTCTGGCTCTGCCAGTACAACCTCAATTGTTTGCGCGCCTATAGACCCAGAAGATCCAGCAATTGCAACGCGAGTTATGCCCAAGGGCTGATAACCAACATGAGGTAATACACCGCAGGAAGAACGAAGAAGAATCCGTCGAACCTGTCAAGTACTCCACCATGCCCCGCAACGATGGTGCCAAAGTCTTTGACGTCAAGATTGCGCTTAAACATTGATTCAACCAAGTCTCCCAACGGTGCCATGACTGAAATGACGATTGTCAACGCGATCCATTCACCCATTGTGTTCCATGTTCCGTTTTGAGACCCAAATACAATTACAGCAACAAGTGTTGCAATGGCTCCACCAATTGCACCTTCAACGGTCTTATTCGGGCTGATCCATTCACGTAAGGGTGTTTTGCCAATCGATGCACCGATAAATAATCCGCCGACATCATTAGCAATCACACCAATAACAATCATGAACAAGGTGTCAGTTCCTGCGTGGGCAAGGCCACCGTTGACTGAATAACGCAAAATCAATGCAGCGAACGAACCAAGCAGACCGATCCATGTCATCGCCATGTTTGTAATTGCAACGTTTGGCATTGGACCACTGTGAACACTGCTACTACCGATAAACCCGATGGAAGTTGCAAGAAAGCCGAATGCAAACACCAATGGCAAAGATGCATCGCCAATCCAATAGGCGGCAATTGGTGCAGCGACACAGGTCAAAATTCCGGCGAACGTTGCAGGCCTGTAGCCCTTCTCGGTGACTTTGCTGAAGAATTCAACCGATGCGAGTGCAACGACCGCAACAACAATAAGCATCACTGCCGCTGGACGCCACATGATTGCGCCCAGAAAAACTGCGAGGAGAATAAGACCTGTAGTCACTGCCGTTGGCATATCTCGACCAGTGCTACCGCCGGCACCACGAGGCCCGGAGCGACGAACCTGCGGAGCACGACCGCGCGTAACACCTCCAGTGATGTCGCGAGATGGATCAAGACCAAAATCTGCAGTCGCATCTCGCGATGCACGACGACGCTCGTCTGTTGGGTCAGTACCTATCGTGATGTGATCTGGACGACGAGTGGGTTCACTTGGCTCTTGGAACGTGCCCCACACATCGGTGTCGTCTTCGGTTGATGGTAATTCACCAGTTGCAGGCTCAGTCCAATGAGGAAGGTTGCCAGTTTCAGCATCACCAAAGCTGAGAACTGGCTCAGTGGTGGGGTCGTCAGCAAACTGTACGGTGCCAAAATCAGAACCAAAATCGGTTCCGTATCCGGACGAGTCGTTGCTGTCGGTGTTGTCTCGGCGGCGCCAGATATCATCACTCATGTTGTTCCCCTTTCGGGCGTTCGCTGACAACAATAGTTGTCATCGTTTCTATACCTCGAGCAGCTCATGTTCCTTGCGGGCAAAAGCTTTTTCGATTAATTCAATATGGTCCTGTGTGAGCTTGTCGAGCTCTTTTTCAGCCCTGTCCAATTCATCTTTCGATATCTCGGAATTCTTCTCAGCAGTTTCCATGTGCTTACGTGCATCGCGACGAATGTTACGCACTGCAATTCGTCCGTCTTCAGTCATGTTCTTCACGATTTTAACGTATTCTTTGCGGCGCTCTTCGGTGAGCACTGGAATAGACAAGCGAATGATGATGCCGTCGTTCGAAGGATTCAAACCAAGGTCACTTTCGCGAATTGCCTTTTCAATAGCTCCGAGAGCTCCGCGGTCGTGCGGCTTCACCACAAGAGTGCGCGCCTCGGGAACTTGGAATCCGGCCAACTGCTGCAGTGGCACTGTTGATCCGTAGTACTCGACCAGCAGTTTCTCTACAAGGCTCGGGCTGGCGCGGCCAGTTCGGACAGACGAGAACTGAGACTGGACATGTTCCACTGCTCGTTCCATCTTGTCGATGGCTTCGAGGGTGGCTTCTTCGATCACCCGACCAGCGTACCTATTTGTTCGCCTCGGAGAATGGACTTGACGTTGCCGCGGGCCAAAAGGTCAAACACGACGATGGGCAAGTTCTTATCCATACAGAAGGTGATAGCAGTGGAATCCATGACTTTGAGGCCCTTAGTAATAACATCCATGTGACTAATTCGGTCATAACGAGTAGCGGTCTTATCTATCTTTGGATCAGATGTGTAGACACCATCAACCCCAGAGTGAGTGCCTTTCAGAATCACTTGAGCATCAATTTCCGCTGCCCGCAATGCCGCTGCCGTATCTGTGGTGAAGAACGGGTTTCCAGTTCCTCCGGCAAGGATGACAACACGACCTTTTTCTAAGTGGCGTTCTGCGCGACGACGAATGTATGGCTCGGCAATCTTTGGCATCTCAATTGCACTCATGACCCGCGAATGTTGACCAGCACGCTCGAGAGCATCCTGCAATGCAAGGCCGTTCATCACCGTTGCCAACATTCCCATGTAGTCGGCCTGGGCCTGGTCCATACCTTGACCAGCACCTTTGAGACCACGCCAGAAGTTTCCGCCTCCAACAACGATGGCGATATCAGTACCTAGTTCTTCACGAGCTTCGCGAACTTCTTCAGCGACTTGCGACAGAACATTGCTGTCAAGTCCGAAACCCGATGGTTCAGCAAGTGCTTCACCCGAAAGTTTCAGCACAATGCGTGACCAAGCGGGCCGAGTAGACATGTCAGCCGATCTCTACCTGTGCAAAGCGCACGATCTGAGCAGAACCGATGAACTGAGCGATGCTGAGTTTGTCGTCCTTGGCGTATGGCTGTTCAAGGAGACAAATGTCTTTGAAGAAGCCGTTAACACGACCTTCAACAACTTTAGCAATTGCCTGTTCGGGCTTTCCTTCGTTACGAGTAACGATTTCCAGTGTTGCACGCTCTTTTTCGACAACATCTGCTGGCACATCTTCGCGACGCAAATAGCGAGGACGAGCAAACGCGATATGAACTGCGACGTCATGGGCAACCTCTTGTGTTGCTCCGGACATTTCAACAATGACTCCATTGACTCCACGACCACCTTGAATGTGGTTGTAAAAGTCAAGAGCGTTGCCGGACGCAGCTTCAAAACGAATTGTTTCGCCTACCTCAATTTTTTCCTTCAACGTGATTTTCAAGTCGTCTATTTTTATTGAGTGATCAGAAAGACCTGCTTCACCTTTTTCAAGAATTGACTGGGCTAACGCATCAGCTGCAGCTTTGAAGCCATCGCTCGACGCAACAAAGTCAGTTTCACACTTCAATTTGATAATTGAGGCACGAGTGGTCTCGACAATGACTGCGACAACACCTTGAGCATTTTCGCGATCATCGCGCTTTGCACTAGCTGCAAGACCTTTTTCACGGAGCCACTGCTTTGCCGCTTCAATCTCGCCGCCATTTTCTTCCAAAGCTTTTTTGCAATCCATCATTCCTGCGCCAGTTGTCTGGCGAAGGCTCTGAACATCTTTAGCTGTATATGACATGACTACTCCGCCGCTGGGTTGTCGACTGGCTTTGGTGCTGACAAGCGAGCTTCACGAGATGCCTGAGCGTCTGCTGCCTGACGACGTGCATCTGCCTGCTGTGCCTCAAACACTGCGTTTTCTTCTGCTGTGCGCTCAACTGCAACAACTTCA
Source organism: Ilumatobacteraceae bacterium (assembly GCA_009694565.1). Lineage (GTDB taxonomy): Bacteria > Actinomycetota > Acidimicrobiia > Acidimicrobiales > Ilumatobacteraceae > UBA2093. The sequence goes on from SHUR01000041.1 coordinate 6,844, forward strand.
GTTGCCGCAGCAGCCGGATTGCGCTTCTGAGCAATGAAACGACCCTCGATGATTGCTTCTGCAATGACGCGAGTAAGAAGATCATTTGAACGAATTGCATCATCGTTTCCGGGAATTGGGAACTGAATGAGATCAGGGTCAACGTTTGAGTCAACAACTGCGATAACAGGAATCCCAAGCTTGTTGGCTTCTGTCACGGCAATGTGCTCTTTAACGGTGTCAAGGACAAAAATTGCGTCCGGACGACGGGCCAGATGCGAGATACCTGAAAGGTTCTTCTGCAGTTTGCCAAGTTCACGAGTAAGAAGAAGAGCTTCTTTCTTTGGCATGGCTTCGAATTCACCTGATGCCATCATGCGCTCGTACTCCTGCATTTTTGCAACACGCTTTGAAATGGTTTCGAAGTTGGTGAGCATTCCACCCAACCAACGTTCGTTCACGTAGTACATACCGCTTTTCTCGGCATAGCTACGGATGGGATCTTGTGCCTGCTTCTTTGTTCCGACGAACAAGACAGTGCCACCGTTTGCGACAAGGTCGCGCACGAATGCATAAGCAACCTCAATACGCTCAAGCGTCTGGTCAAGGTTGATGATGTGGATTCCGTTGCGCTCTCCAAAAATGAATTGCTTCATCTTCGGATTCCAACGACGGGTCTGATGACCAAAGTGGACACCAGCTTCGAGCATTTGACGCATTGATACGACAGCCATGATTTTCTCCTTCTGCGGTTTTCCACACACTGATCCGACGCCGAAGCGACCGCAGATGGCCAGTGTGCAAGGTATTTGCTTGATGTCACACGTACGGATTGCACGCGTTCAACTACGAAAGACTATCGGGAGTGGGTCACCGCGCCACAATGACTGACCCACGACCCACGAGGTGCCCTGCTCCAAAACCCAGAAACTGCAGCGGGTTCACATACGAACCATGAACCCTGACCCCGAGATAGAGCTGGTCTGAGCTCACCCCGATGGCCTCTCCTGCAGCCACAGCGTCACCACGAACGAGGCCAGTACCGCTAAGGCGCCCATAGGTAACTTTGACTCCACTTCCGATGTCTTCGACAACATACAGAACACGGGCTACCTGACCAACAAACACGATGACTCCACCGGTCACTGCCCGAACTTGTGACCCACTTGCCGTGGCGATGGTGACACCGCGATGACCAGCACAACGCTGACACGCGGGGGCCCGAAACCCATCGACCACTATTCCGAGCACTGGTGCAACAGGAGGAACCGGTGGTGTCACTGCGAGAAGGATGGATACAAGATGCGACATGACACTGAAACTCACACCAGCAATGTGTGCCAGACCGGTAGTGGTTGGAAATGTCAGCCCATACCGGCAGCAGCAAGTCGCGAACGCAACTGCAACACAGCCTTTGTGTGAATCTGTGAAATGCGACTCTCGGTAACGCCCAATGCTTCACCTATTTCCGACAGTGTTAAGCCATCGTCGTAATACAAGATCAAAATTGCTTGCTCTCGTTCGGGAAGCTTGGAAATTTCGGCGCGCATCACTGTGCGTAATTCTCCTTCTTCCATCGCTCGTCCAGGCTGCAAATGCGTATCATCTTGCGCAGCTGTTGTATCAAGCGCCACATGATCAAGAGGGCCCACTGAACCAGCCGCGATGTCGGCAAGCCATTTTTCTAACTCGTCAGTGGTGATGGAAAGTTCGGCAGAAATTTCTTCATCAGTTGGCGTGCGCCCATGTTGATGTTCCAGCATGGCGATGGCATCTTGCACAGACCGCGAGCGAGAGCGAACAGAGCGAGGCACCCAATCGAGTGCACGAAGCCCGTCGAGGATGGCCCCACGGATGCGTGGTATCGCATACGTCTCAAATTTTGCACCCTGTGATGGGTCGAATCTGTCGATTGCGTTCATCAGCCCGAAGACACCCGCACTCACTAAGTCGCCAGTATCAACAGTGCGGGGTAATCCTGCACCAAGACGACCAGCGACAAATTTCACGAGTGAGGCGTAGTGCACAACCAGCCAATCGCGGGCAGTACCCTCTCCTGACTCGTGCCATGAATCCCATGCTGAATCAATTGTGTAACGAAGTGGCCGTGCGTTCATGCGCGCGGATGCGATTCTGAATACACCAGCCGCAAGCGCTCTTTGCTGACATGCGTGTACCGCTGTGTCGTTGATGCGTCGCTATGGCCGAGAAGTTCTTGAATGGACCGTGTATCTGCACCGTTATCCATGAGGTGAGTTGCAAATGAATGACGCAACGCATGTGGGTGTGTCCCACCAGGAATATCGGCGCGCTCGCAGGCTCTGTCAAGAAGGCGCGTGCAATCGCGGCGACTTAAAGTGTTTCCACGTGCAGACAACACCAGAGAAGATCCAGTCGTATCGCTCGCAACTTCATGACGTACTACCAACCAACGACGAATTGCTTCAGTCGCTGGCGCACTCAGGGGTACCATTCGTTCTTTTGAACCCTTGCCCATTACTCGCAATGATGAACCATCTGACGACACGCTCTGCAATGTGAGACCGCACACTTCGGAAACTCGCAAGCCACTGCCATACAAAATTTCCAGCACGACTCGATCACGAGCTCTGCGCCATTCGGGAGCATCATCATCTTCGGACGACACAAGACGAGCAACGGTCTCGGCATCAAGAGGTCGTGGCAGGCGGCCCTTCACCGTTGGGGTATGCACTGCATCGGTTGGATTCGTTTTCGATGTTCCGCTTCGAATCGCCCATGCAAAATACCGACGCAACGATGCAACTCGTCGAGCAATTGTGCGAGATGTAGCACCTCTGTTGTGGAGTGCCGCCAAATATTCGCGGACATGTTCTTTTTCCACCATGTTTGGAACAACTGAAGGCATTGAATCAAGCATCCACTCGGCGAACAATTCCACATCACGGCGGTACGCAGCGCGAGTATTTGCTGCTGATGCAGTGAGCGCTGATTCAAACTGTGCGATAGCCCACTTCTTCAGCCGCCGATTACGCACAACACAGTCACCCTTCAGGCTGATGTTCGTAGCAGCCCGACATTGCCCACACGATGACAGATGAGACGGCACGATTCCGTGTGCCGGATTGGTGAAAGGTTCGGTGCCTTTGCTTGTCTTTATTGTGCGAACACACCATGCGAAGTATGCAGACACAGCAGACATTCGTTGCTCAACTGTTTCTACCGAATATCCATCAGTTTCCAGTTGGCCGCAATACTTAACCACCAACAACTCTGTGACGGAATTCGGACTAGTTGCTTTTTGTTTCACAAAATACGAAACGGCATGCGTCAGGTCTGACAGACGTCCCATTCGCACGGATTCAGCAACTGCAAGAGTTTTGGCGTAGCGCGACAGTTCAAATTGGTCGAGACCCGAAGACTTGTCCCGTGACTGTGCAGCGGCGTTCATGACCTCAACGGTACCCCTGATGGACTATGCCACGAGTGCCTCCCACCATCCCTGTGTATTTGCGACCCACCCTTTGGCTTCCAATCGACCGAGAATTACAGCAACATTTACCACCGACAATGACGCGCCGAGTGAAATTTCATCCATGCTTCGCGGCACCCTGCCGAGTGCAGTCATGACCTGACGTTCGTCATCTTGCAGTGCTGGGCGTCCCTCACACCAGTCAGTCATGTGGCGGTGGTCTAGCCCCAAGGCCACGAGGACATCAGTGACATCAGTGACGGGACCACACCCATCTCGCAGAAGATTGTTTGTCCCCTCACACGGAGCAATCCCAGGCGCACCTGGCACTGCCAACACCGTGATGTCACGCTTCATTGCTTCGCGCACCGTAATCATCGACCCACCTGTTGCGCGAGACTCGACAACAACAAGCACTTCACTCAGAGCCGCTAAAATGCGATTGCGCATAGGAAAGCGATGTGGTTCTGGTGCAGTGCCAGGTGGAGATTCACTGATTAATAGCCCTCGCCTGCCCATTTCTCTCCAGATGCGTTCATGCTCGGGTGGGTACACCATGTCAAGGCCCGACGCCACAACCGCGATGGGGGGACATCCGTCTTGTGCACTGAGAGAGAGCGCACCGACATGTGATTCAACATCAATACCTCTTGCTAATCCAGAAACCACGCTGACATCCGCGGCTGATAATTGTTTCCCAAGTAGTTGTGCAAAATATTTGCCCCGTTGGGTGGCGTGACGTGTGCCAATAATTCCGACGCGTCGATTACTAAACGCCCCGGCATCACCGATCATGAAGAGAACTCCTGGAGCGCTTGGATCACCCAACAACGACGGTGGATACGGTGCGTCTCGCATTGAAACCACCGTCATCGAAGAATCAATACATGCCTCTGCTGTTGAGACAAGCAAAGATGCTTTAGCCCCATGCCATGCACGCCAGACAGCATCACCAATACCAACAAGCGGTCGCTCGCCTGCTTGCAACATGTCCCATACATGTGCAGGGGTATCAAGTCCTATCAGGCGACGAAGACGTAGTGGTGTTTGTAACGGCAGTGCTGCAAGTGCAGCGCTATAGGTCCATTCGGGATATCGATTCGCCATGTCTAATGCCTCTCAACAGTTGGAGTGATGGGAACCCGCATGCCAAAAGCAGCCTCAACCCACTCGGTACCAATTACTTCATCTGCGCCGTTCATATCGGCAACGGTTCGCGCAACTCTGCGTACACGGTGGTACCCGCGGCCAGATAATCGTCCCTCGTCGAGTCGGTCTCGCAGCCATGACATTGCGTCGCGCGATAGCGGAGCAACGTCGTCAAGAAGATCAGCCGGAATTGCTGAGTTCAGACATCCTTGTCTTTGAATACTGAGTTGATGCACGCGTGCAACACGTTCGGCAATGACAACACTGCTTTCTCCAGCCGTGCCCCCTGTGAGTTCAGCGGTTGACGGTTTGACCAGTTTGATTCGAATGTCAAAACGATCAATCAGCGGCCCGCTAAACCGACGCACATACCGTTGGCGAATTGATAGTTGGCACATACATCCGAGCGGTGATGTTTCGCCACATGGACATGGGTTTGTTGCAGCAACTAACAAACATCGCGCTGGCATCGTGACAGATGAATGAGCGCGTGAGATATTGACGACTCCCTCTTCAAGTGGTTGTCGTAATGAGTCAAGAACTGTTGGAGGAAACTCGCCCATCTCATCTAGAAACAACACACCGTTCGACGCAAGACTGAGTTCGCCTGGCCGAATGTGGGGGGAACCTCCACCCACCATTGCCGCCATGGAAATATTGTGATGCGGAGAGCGAAATGGTGGCGATGACGCGATGGCACTGCTGACCTGCATTCCAGCTGCACTGCGAACCATGGCACACGTAAACGCTTCGTCTTCCGTGAGTCGTGGGAGCAATCCGGGCAATCGTCGCGCCAACATTGATTTGCCAGCTCCAGGTGGTCCCATCATGAGCATGTGATGAAAACCTGAAGCCGCAACTTCAAGTGCCAGCCGTGCGCTTGATTGGCCGCGAACATCGGCCATATCTGCAATTGCATCTACAACAACATGTGCAATCGGTGCAGTAACTATTGGCCACGGTGTTCCATGAACAAGCACCTCAACTAATTCTGCTAGTGACGACACAGGTCGCAACCGCGAGGGGCGCGCCAACATCGACTCTGCAGCAGCTGACGTAGCAACGACAACTTCGTACTGTGACACAGCGTCGACAAGCGGAGCCATACCGGCTGTTGGACGCAGCGAACCATCAAGTCCCAATTCTGCGATGAACGCACATCTCTTCACAGCTTCTGCTGGCACAGTTCCTTCTGCAACCAACAAACCGACTGCAATCGCCAAGTCCATGCCGGCGCCACCTTTGCGTTCACCACCGCCTGCCAAATTGATTGTTATTCGCCGCAGTGGCCACTCAAAACCACTCGATAACAACGCAGCACGCACACGATCGCGCGATTCACGACACCCTTCATCGGGTAGCCCCACAACAGTGAAACCGGGAAGCCCCTTGCCGACATGTGCTTCAACTGTTATCGGTGTTCCGCAGGTGCCAAAAAGTGTGGCCGATTGGATAGCTGCGTACATGTGCTGTCCCCTTTGGGTTCGAGTCTGTGATAATCGACTAGATGTGTGCGAGAAGGACTGCAGTTTTGGCAACGGCCGTAGGCCTGGTGCTTTCATTGTCCGGATGCGCTGCCCCGGCACGCACGGGTTCAAGTTTCTGCGCTCAACTTGGTCGTGAATTACCTGCCATTGGTCAACCCATGGGTACCAGAACCGAAGTCACGGCCATGGTTGACCGTTATGAACGACTCCTGAAGCGGGCGCCACTTTCTATTGAAGGTGACTTCGCAATTCTTACCGGGTTGTTACAAGACGCATCACGCGTGAACCCATCTGACAAAGAGGCGCTTCAAAAAATGGCAGATGCAACGTATGCAGCAAATCAATCCGCGTTGAATGTGCGCGACTGGGTGAAAAGTACTTGTGCGGTCGATATCTCAACAGGGCTGAATATTGATCCACCGCGTGTGCCGACAACGACTACTGCTACGACAACCTCAACAGTTGCTCCGTAGAGAGGTTTAGCGAATTTCTCCGCGCTTCACGATGACTTTGTCAACAAGCCCGTAGTTCTTTGCTTCTTCAGCACTAAACCA
>SHUR01000042.1 GCA_009694565.1 Ilumatobacteraceae bacterium
ATTATGAATACCGAAATCAACAACTCCGACATTCTGCAAGAATCGCCTGGACCTTCGGTTCGTGCACAGGAGTGGACCGCCACGCTTAAGGCGATGAGCACCACTGCAGTGTTGCTCGGTGCGACATTGATGGTGTTGTCAGTTCTTCATCCAGATTTGATTCTGCGGAACAACACACCGACGGGTGGTGACATGGGTGCGCACGTGTGGGGTCCTGCGTACTTGCGTGATGTGCTGTTGCCCCACTGGCGATTAACAGGTTGGAGCATGGACTGGTATGCCGGTTTGCCCGTGTATCGCTTTTACATGGTGGTGCCAGCACTAGCCATCGTGGCGTTGGACGTTGTGTTGCCGTACGGAATTGCCTTCAAAATCATTGTTGCAGCTGGTCTTGTCGCCTTTCCTGCATGTGTGTACATCATGGGGCGTGTCAGCAAACTGCTGTATCCATTGCCTGAATTAATGGTTATTGGCGCCACCATGTTTCTCTTTGATGAGAGCTTCACTATTTATGGTGGCAACATCGCTTCCACAATGGCGGGGGAGTTCTCGCACTCCATTGCATTGGCCTTTGCCATTTTGGGTCTTGGGTTTTTTGCGCGCGGTCTTGACGATGGCAAACACCGCGGTTGGGCAGCATTGTTTATTGCATTGTCAGCACTCAGCCACGGCATCGTGCTGTTGTTTGTCTTCGGCGGGGCTGTGTTGATGCTGCTCATGCGCCTTGACCGGCAACGCTTGAAGTTTGGTATCACAACCTTGGGTTGTGCTGTCTGTCTCTCTGCATTCTGGGTGGTTCCGTTTCTAGGCGGACATGCGTTCATGAGCGACATGAAGTACGGCTCAGAGCCAGGCGGTGGATCTTTTAAGACCATGTGGGACATGTACTTTCCCTTGAGTACAACGCTCGACATCATGTTGATGACGCTTGCAATCATCGGTTTTGTTGGTTCGATATATCGACGACGGTTCCTTGGCATATGGATGGGTGTGTACATCGTCGTCTTAATGATTGGCGTAAAAGTTGCTCAAGGTGGTCTGCCAGTAATTGGGCTACTTTGGAACCCGCGCATCTTGCCCTTCTTATATTTGCTGCGCTACATGTTGGCCGCAATCGGTGCATACGAAGCCTGCCTCTTTATTCGTCGCACAATCGCTATACAGCGCAACCCATTGCAGATTCCATCCGCGCACACCACGAATACTTCAACGTCATTGTTGTGGCTTGTAGCAACATTCTGTCTGGTCGTGCTCGGTGTGCGCTATCAGAGTTTGCCATTCGCAACTTTGCAATCGAATGCCACTGGTACTTCGTACGGTTGGGGCCCCGTGTTGTTTCCCGCTCAAAGAGCTTTTTCAGATGGTTGGTCTCGTTGGAACTTCGAAGGCTACGAAGGCAAGACAACTTTCAATGAATACAACGGTGTTGTTCAAGCAATGAAGAAACTTGGAGAAGACCCCGCACATGGTTGCGGTCATGCGCTGTGGGAAAACAGTGGCGATCTCAATAAATACGGAACCACCATGGCATTGATGTTGTTGCCCTATTGGACTGATGGATGCATCGGCTCTATGGAAGGGCTGTTCTTTGAAGCTGCTGGTTCGACTCCGTATCACTTCATTTCGGCAGCGGCATTGTCGAAACAGAGCAGTAATCCGGTTCGTGAATTGCGATATGACAACAACGACGCTGTCAAAGGCGTTGGCTATATGCGCATGATGGGCATTCGTTATTACATGGCGTATACGCCAGAAGCAATCGCAAAAGCAGACGAACAAGTCGACCTAACAAAAGTTGGAACGTCGGGCCCATGGCATCTCTATGAAATTGCCAATACAACGATTGTTGAGCCGCTTGCTGTTCAGCCTGTTGTGGTGAATGGACGTTCTGGAGACAGGCGCGAACGCTGGTTAGAAATTGGTACGTCGTATTTCCAACATACGAACGAGTGGGCTGCATTGCCCGTGGATCATGGTCCTGATGCATGGCAGCGTATTGAGGTTGATGCAGATGCATCACGCAGTGTTGGTGTGCCCGGTGGTCCAGGTCGCGGAGTCGACATCGTGGTACCGCGAGAGGACTCGAAAATCAATACAGTTTCTCTTGATCCGGTTGTCGTCTCAGATGTGAAAATCCAACAGGAATCTGTGTCCTTTACGGTTGATCGCGTTGGTATTCCAGTTCTTGTGAAAGTCAGTTACTTTCCCAACTGGCAAGTACAAGGTGCATCACGTGTGTATCGCGCAGCTCCCAACATGATGGTCGTTGTGCCGACAGAAAAGAATGTGACGCTGTCGTACGAACCGTCACAACTAGATCGTTCTTCCTACGCCATCACATTGTTTGGAATCATTATGGCCGTGTTCCTTTTCCGCAAACGGTTTCGTTACGGTGTGGCGATGCCAGCCCGTATCGACAGCGGAATAGAGCCCGAATCTCCTAACGAACTTTCCGCAGATAGCCTAGTTGACTGATGAAAACAGACCCTTCAATCCTTGACCGCATCGTCAAGGCGTATGATATTCGCGGCACGACGCCGAATGAAATGAACGTCGAGGTGGCATTTGCTTTCGGTGTCGCATTTGCAGATTTTGTCAACAGTCCATTGGTAATTGTTGCGCGTGACATGCGTGTCACAGGGGAGTCTCTTGCGGCTTCGTTTGCTAGTGGGGTCACTTCACGTGGCATCAACGTGCTTGATCTTGGCCTTGCGAGCACCGACCTTGTGTATTTTGCGGCGGGCAAGCTAGATGCACCCGGGGCTATGTTTACGGCTTCGCACAATCCAGCTGAATACAACGGAATCAAATTCTGTTTGTCTGGGGCACGACCTGTCGGAATTGATACCGGTCTTGCAACAATTCGCGATGCAGCAAAATTAGTCCTTGCGGGTTCTGGCCCCGGCCCAGCAGCAGTTCGCGGAACAGTGTCAACGCGCGACATGCTTGATGAGTTTGCCGATCATGTGGTGTCCTTCATTGATCTCAACGCGCTTGTGCCGATGAAAGTCGTTGCTGATACCGCCAATGGCATGGGTGGGCTCATTGTTCCCGTTGTGTTTGAGCGCCTTCCCATGATGCAGCTTGAAGTGATGTATCCAGAACTTGATGGCAGTTTTCCGAATCATCCCGCTGATCCCATTCAGCCAGCAAACCAACGAGACCTGCAAGCGCGTGTTACTAGTGGTGGTTTTGATATCGGCCTTGCATTCGATGGCGATGCAGACAGAGTATTCGTAGTAGATGAAAAGGGCAGGGGATTATCTGGTTCTACAACTACAGCAATTCTTGCTGCAGCGGTCTTGCGCAACAATCCTGGTGCCACTGTGTTGCATAACCTCATTTGCTCACGCTCTGTTCCGGAAGTGATTCGCGAAAGCGGCGGAGTGCCCGTACGCACTCAAGTCGGCCATAGCAACATCAAGCAAGTCATGGCAGAAACGGGTGCCGTGTTTGGTGGAGAGCACTCGGCTCATTATTACTTCCTTGATAACTACCGAGCAGACTCTGGCATCATCGCCACTATGTTTATGTTGCAAGAACTGTCACGCGCCAAAATGCCCTTATCGCAATTGCGCCAACCGTTCGAACGATATGAAGCGAGCGGCGAGATCAACACCAGCGTCACTGACGCACAAATTGTCATGTCTGCAGTAGCTGATGCATACAAAGCCCATACGCAAGATTGGGTAGATGGTCTCACAGTTGATTGTGGTGATTGGTGGTTCAACCTTCGCCCATCAAACACAGAGCCGTTACTTCGACTCAACCTAGAGGCCTCAACACGCGCAGAATGCGACAATCACGTGGTCGAAGTGCTCTCACTTGTGACATCTGTCTGACAATGAAAGAATCAACCCATGACTCTTGACCGCACCCTTCTCGACATCCTTGCTTGCCCAGAAGATAAGGGCCCATTGTTTTACATCGAGTCAGAAAACATTCTGTTTAATCCACGCCTAAAGCGCTCGTATGCAGTTATTGATGGCATCCCTGTCATGCTGATTGAAGAATCCACACAGGTCACTGATGTAGAGCATGCGCGACTTGAGTCGCGCATCGCTGCTGAGGGCATAAAGCCCACCTTTACTCGCTGATTTGGGTACACTGAAGCCGTAATCGGGCTGATCAGAGCGGTGCCAGTTGGCCCCAGCCCCGATTCATTATGTAACTCTTGTAAGGAGCCTTTATGTCCTCTCTCGCCGATCGTCGTGATTTTCGCGTCGCTGACCTCAGCCTTGCGCCATTTGGTCGCAAAGAAATCCATCTTGCTGAACACGAAATGCCAGGCCTTCGTTGGATGCGCAAACAGTACGGCCCATCGAAGCCTTTGAAGGGTGCACGCATCTCTGGTTCATTGCATATGACCATTCAGACAGCAGTTCTCATTGAGACGCTTGTTGAGCTTGGTGCAGAAGTGCGTTGGGCAAGTTGCAATATTTTCTCCACACAAGACCATGCAGCTGCAGCTGTTGCGATAGGCCCACGCGGAACCGAAAAAGACCCACAGGGTGTTCCTGTATTCGCTTGGAAGGGCGAGACCCTCGAGGAATATTGGTGGTGCACCGAGCAGATGATGACATGGCCAGATGGCAATTTGCCGAACATGATTCTTGATGATGGTGGTGATGCAACACTTCTTATCCATAAGGGTGTCGAATTTGAAAAAGCTGGCGCGGTGCCAGACCCAACATCAGCATCAAACCCAGAACTTGCATTGATTCTTGGTCTCTTGCAGCGCACACTAAAAACTGATCCTGCGAAGTGGACTCAGATGGCAGCATCTATTAAGGGTGTTACAGAAGAAACCACAACAGGTGTGAAGCGTTTGTACAAGATGTTCGACAAGAACGAACTTCTGTTTCCTGCAATCAACGTGAACGACAGCGTGACAAAGAGTAAGTTCGACAACCTCTACGGATGTCGCCACTCGCTGATTGACGCAATCAACCGCGCAACTGACGTCATGATCGCCGGAAAGCTCGCAGTTGTATGCGGCTACGGCGATGTTGGTAAGGGTTGTGCGCAAAGCCTTCGTGGCCAAGGCGCGCGCGTCATCGTTACTGAAATTGATCCCATCAATGCCTTGCAGGCAGCGATGGAAGGTTATGAAGTTAACACCACCGAATCAGCCTTGGCTGAAGCAGATATTTTTGTCACCGCAACAGGTAACGAAGCAATCATCACTGCCGAGCACATGGCCGGAATGAAGCACAACGCAATCGTGTGCAACATTGGTCACTTTGACAATGAAATTGATATGTCTGGCCTTGCTCGTAGTGGTGCTACTCGTGATGAATTGAAAGCCGGAACCGACTTGTGGACATTCCCAGATGGTCACGCAGTGATCGTGTTGGCAGAAGGTCGACTTGTGAACCTTGGTTGTGCAACCGGACACCCATCATTCGTGATGAGTTGTTCATTCACTAACCAAGTTCTTGCTCAGATTGAGTTGTTTACCAACTTGAAGGCATACCCACTCGGTGTCTACGTGCTGCCAAAGCATCTCGACGAAAAAGTTGCGTTCGCACATCTTGATGCATTGGGTGTGACACTGACACAACTCACAGACGGTCAAGCTGAATACATGGACATGAACCCTTCAGGCCCATTTAAGGCTGAGAATTATCGTTACTAAATAGACGCAGTGGAAAAGGCCTCGGGTACTTTGCCCGAGGCCTTTTTTGTTGCCTTATTGCTCGGACGCTTCGCCGGCTACGGCATCAAGCGAGTTTCGGGACATCTTGAATAGTCGAAGCGTGATTTGCACCATGGGGCCAATGCCGAGTGCAAACACAAATGTTCCGACACCAATGTGCCCGCCAAGGAATATTCCAATAATCATCACGGTGATTTCGACAAACGTGCGAGCAGTGCGAACACTGATACCAAAGCGTGCGTTGAGCCCAAGCATCAATCCATCACGTGGACCAGACCCAAACTCTGCACCGATATACAAACCTGAGCCGGCGGCAATAATGCACAGGCCTATCACCATGTAGACAATGCGAATGATCATGTTGTGACTGTGGGGGATTAAGTCCTGCGCAAGATTTTCAACTAATCCGATTTCGACGGCATTTAATAGCGTTCCTAGACCTGGTCGAAGTCGAAGCGGAATCCATAACAGCAGCACAAAGAAGGCGACGATAATCAGCACGGTTCCAAGTCCGAGGCCGGTGTGCTCAGAAATTCCCTGATGAAAAACATCCCAAGGCGGAACACCTAGTTCTGAGCGCACAAAGAATGCGATTCCGGTGCCAAAGCACGCAAGTCCTGCCACACATCTGATTAAGCGTTCAGTGAACTGTTCACGCAGTGGTCGAAGGGGAGCTTGAGCCATGGAACTACACCGTACTGAAACTGTGCGTTCAAACACGGGAGTATTGATTCTTGTACACATACTGGGCGTTGAACCTCATGAAGGTCATACGAGAGAACTAGTGCTGGGGTTGAAATACGGCAAGAAACGTCAGAATGCGCGTCTGTTAGCAGACATAGTTGTCGATTCGATTAATTGGAGCGATTTCAATGTCGACGTGGTGACATGGGCACCTACAACTTCACGGCATCAACACGAGCGGGGCATGGACCACGCTGAGTTGATTGCTCGTCATGTGGGTGTTCTGCTGGCACTACCAACGAAACGATTGTTGAGGCGTGCCAATACGGTTTCGCAAACAGGGTTAGATCGCGATGATCGATTGGTGTCGCCAGAATTTGTTGCTCGACCGTTGGGGCGTCAGCAAAATGTGCTGGTGATTGATGACGTCGTCACCACCGAGGCAACTTTCCGAGCCGCAATACGAGCGCTTGTTGAAACAGGGGCGCACTCTATTGTTTGTGTCGCGCCATCGCGCACGGTGTGACTAGAGAAGCCCAGTAAGCGCACGGGCTGTAGTGATTGCCCCTGCTGAGTCCTCTTCCACATGAACGCCGTGCATGCCGAGAGCGTTGGCGGCGTGCACATTGGCGAGCAAGTCGTCAAGGAATGCCGTTCGATTCGGCGTGGCATTTAGTCGGGACATAGTGAGTTCATAAATCGCAGGGTTTGGTTTGCGAATTTGTACCTCGTGACTATCAACAATGGTGTCGAATATGTTTTCGTAGTCCATGAGCGGCCACCACATCGGCCGAAATTCCTTTACGTTGTTTGTCAGAATTCCAATCCGTATTCCAGCTGTTTTCAGTTCATGGATGAATGTAACCATTTCATCGTTGAGTTGAAAGTTGAATGAATTGGCCTTCGACGTGGGAGTGCCTGCAGCGACGGTTGCGACAATGCCTGCATCAGCGAGTTTCTGTTTTGTAATCGCACGACACTCATCAAACGAGATCTCACCGCGCTCCACTCGGTGCCACTGATGGTCCGTATCGAGGTGATGTGACCCCATTACGATTTCAGCCACGACGGCGGGATCATGGTTGGGGTAAAGCCTCGTGAAGTCGCGAGGTCCGCCATTGCGCATAATTACCCCTCCAAGGTCAAAAATCACTGTGTCAACTGCTTTGGATGCCATATAGGTAATAAGTATTGCTGGGTTCAGAGTTGTATTGCGAACTGGCTCTGGCAAAGGGCGCAGGTAGGCTTGGACACTTCATGAAAGTTCTCGACCGCGTCCTTCGAGCCGGTGACGGCAAGCGAGTAAAAGCCCTCCAAGGTCTCGTTCCCGACATCAATGCTCTTGAATCGGAAATGTCCGCATTGTCTGATTCGGCTCTTCAGGCAAAGACTGGTGAATTCAGAGCACGTCTTGATCGCGGTGAATCCCTCGAAGACCTTCTTGTTGAATCGTTTGCAGTGGTTCGCGAGGCATCTAGCCGCGTCATTGGACAACGCCATTTTGATGTGCAGCTAATGGGTGGTGCTGCGCTTCACTTTGGTTGGGTGGCAGAAATGAAGACTGGTGAAGGAAAGACCCTTGTGTCAACTTTGCCTGCGTATCTCAATGGCTTGTCGGGCAATGGTGTGCACGTGATCACAGTCAACGATTACTTGGCGAGGTTCCACGCTGAATGGATGGGACGCATTCATCAGTTCATGGGGCTCAACGTTGGCTTGGTGATTCCCGGACGCCGTGAATCTCCTGCTGAGAAGCGTATGGACTATGGGTGTGACATTACCTATGGAACCAACAACGAATTCGGGTTTGACTATTTGCGTGACAATATGGCTGGGACGCTTGATGACAAAGTACAACGGGGTCATAATTTTGCAATTGTCGACGAAGTAGACAGCATTCTCATTGATGAAGCGCGTACACCGCTCATTATTTCTGGCCGAATTGCTGATGCAGCCAGTATGTATTACAAGTTCGCGTCCATTGTTCGTCTCTTGCAGCGTGATGTTGATTATGAAGTAGAGGAAGACAAGCGAATTGTTGTTCCCACAGAACTCGGTATTGAAAAAGTTGAAAAGGAACTTGGCCTTGACAACTTGTACGACGCAGTGCAGCAAAACCTGGTGCATCAACTGTCTGTGGCGCTCAAGGCCAAGGAGCTATATCGCCGCGACAAGGACTACATCGTGGACGCTGGCGATGTAAAGATTGTCGATGAGTTCACCGGTCGTATCTTGGAAGGACGTCGTTGGAGCGAAGGTATTCACCAGGCTGTCGAAGCCAAAGAAGGCGTGCGCATCAACGAAGAGAACCAAACTCTTGCAACAATTACTTTGCAGAACTACTTTCGTATGTATAACAAACTCGCAGGTATGACCGGTACTGCACAGACTGAAGCAGCTGAATTGGTAAATACGTACAGCCTTCATGTGGTGCCAATTCCGACTAATCGCGATGTGGTGCGTGACGATGAAGCTGACCTTATTTTTAAGTCTGAAGATTCTAAATTTCATGCCGTAGTTGAAGACATTGTTGAACGAAATTCAGTCGGTCAGCCGATTCTCGTCGGAACCATCAGCGTCGAAAAGAGTGAACACCTGTCGCGTGAGCTGACAAAACGTGGCATCAAACATGAGATTTTAAACGCCAAGCAGCACACACGTGAAGCTCTCATTGTCGCCCAAGCTGGTCGCCTTGGCGCAGTAACGGTTGCAACAAACATGGCCGGACGAGGCGTTGACATCTTGCTCGGTGGAAACCCAGAGCTTCTTGCGCGTCAACACGTGCTTTCGGAAGGCGTGAGTCCTGACCTTTTAGTTGATGATTTTGCATTACCAGCCCCGATATCTGAAATGCCAGAAGAATTCCGAATTGCTCGCATAGCTGCACAAGCTCGTTACGACGAATTGTTGCCGTTGCAGAAAGCACAGTGCATCGAAGAAGGCAATAAAGTTCGTGCTATTGGCGGTTTGTATGTTCTTGGAACTGAACGCCACGACAGTCGTCGTATTGACAATCAATTGCGTGGTCGTGCGGGACGCCAGGGTGATCCTGGGGCAAGTCGTTTTTATCTCAGCCTCGATGACGAACTCATGCGGCTATTCGCTACCGGTGCTCTTAGTTGGGTCATGGGTCGTGCGTTGCCAGATGACGAAGCCATCGAAGCAAAGATGGTTACCAAGGCCATTGAGCGTGCGCAAACGACTGTTGAGCAGCGCAACGGTGAAATTCGTAAGAACGTCTTGAAATACGACGAAGTGATGAACGAGCAGCGCAAGGTTATTTACATGCGCCGTGATCAGATTTTGTCTGGCGCAGATCTCAAAGTCGCTGCTTTGGAATATCTTGCTGAGGCCGTTGACTCTTTGATTGAAACTCATTGTGTCTCAGAGGCAAGTGACGAATGGGATGTCGATGGTTTGGCGCTGGAATTGTCTGGCTACTGGCCTGCTTCTATTACCACAACTCAAATCGAGCAATGTCTAGGCACTGATGCCATTTACGACCTGGTCATGGCCGATGCGAATAAGCATTATCAAATTCGCGAAGAAGAGTTGGGTTCAGAAATACTGCGTCAGATTGAACGCCAAGTAATGCTCAGCATCATTGATCAACGGTGGCGCGAACATCTCGAAGAAATGGAC
Source organism: Ilumatobacteraceae bacterium (assembly GCA_009694565.1). GTDB lineage: Bacteria > Actinomycetota > Acidimicrobiia > Acidimicrobiales > Ilumatobacteraceae > UBA2093. The sequence goes on from SHUR01000042.1 coordinate 9,986, forward strand.
TACCTGCAAGAGGGCATTAACTTGCGCGCCATGGGTCAAAAAGATCCTCTTACTGAATGGCAACGTGAGGGGTACGAGATGTTCGGTCAGATGATGACCGGAATTGCTCAAGATTTCGTTCGCTATGTCATGCACGTACAAGTAGTCAATGAAGAACAACCAGTTCTCCGTGTGCAAAATCTCACTGAGACAAGTAGCGACAACGTGACCACCGATGGCTTTACGGCTGCGGCTCTAGCCAGTAATGACGTTGACCGATCTCTGTTGTCTGCACCAGAAGAAGAAGTACGTAAGCCCATCGTGAAAGATGTAAGTGACTGGTCCAACACGCCACGAAATTCGCCCTGTCCATGTAACTCTGGCAAAAAATACAAAATGTGCCACGGCGCTGCCGTTTGACTACCCAATTACGAGCAATAATTCGTTATGCGTGATTTCACTTCCGACCTTCGCGAACTAGCAACGCGTATTGCCGAATCGCACGAGTATTTGCACATTGACCAAACACGTGCCCGTATTTCTGAACTCGAGATAGAAGTATCACGGCCCGACTTGTGGGATGACCAAGATGTCGCCAAGCGTGTGACAGGAGAGTATTCGAACCTGCGTGCCGACCTTGATGCATACGAGGCCATGCGTGCCGAACTTGAAGATCTCAATGTTCTTCATGAAATGGCTCGTGAAATAGATGACGCATCGCAAGAAGTCGATATCGCTACAGGTATTGCACACGTGTCTGCTGAACTTGGCATTTTGGAAATGCGCAGTTTGTTTACAGGTGAACATGATGATGCAGATGCCATAGTGCAAATAAATGCCAAAGACGGTGGTGTCGATGCCCAGGACTGGGCTGAACTGTTGATGCGCATGTTCACACGGTGGGCAGAACGTAAAGGTTATGTTGTTGATGTTGACGATGTCAGTCCTGGCACAGAAGCGGGCATTATGTCTGCTGAATTCACAATCAAGGGCCGCTATGCATACGGCCTCATGACATCAGAGCGTGGAACTCATCGACTGGTGCGCATTAGTCCGTTTGATAACCAGGGTCGTCGCCAAACTAGTTTTGCCAGCGTGCAAGTGTGGCCCGTAATGGATGCCCCAAATCTTGAAGTGAATGAATCAGAAATACGCATGGAAGTGTTTCGTGCATCGGGTGCTGGAGGCCAGCACGTCAACAAGACATCATCAGCGGTGCGCCTTATTCATGAGCCAACAGGTGCCGTAGCGACTAGCCAAGAAGAACGCAGCCAGTTACAAAACCGTGAAAAAGCATTGACGCGGCTTAAGGCCATGATCGTTGCCAAGATCGAAGAAGAACATCAGGACGAAAAAGATCGCATTGCAGGCAAGCCTGCACAGGTGGGTTGGGGGAGTCAGATTCGTTCTTACGTTCTTCAGCCGTATCAGATGGTGAAAGACATTCGAACAGAAGTGGAATCAGGCAATGTGGCTGCCGTGCTTGATGGCGACCTTGATTCCTTTATGGAGGGCTTTCTGCGGTGGCGCAGGGGGCAGGCAGAGTAATGCCTGTATGGCTTTCGTGCCCGCCCTCGCGGGGTAGTCGTGCATTGCTAGGTTGGGTCTCTTCATGATTCGCCTCGAAAATGTCTCCAAGGTCTACGGCTCCGATGTTCCGGCCCTACGCGATGCATCCTTTGATATTCCAAAGGGCGAATTTGTGTTCTTGGTTGGTCCGTCCGGTTCGGGCAAATCAACACTTCTTCGTCTGATGAATCGCCAGGAGCGTCCTGAGCGCGGCAACGTGTGGGTGGCTGGTCGCAATATCAACGAGATGGCAAATAGTCAGATTCCATTTTTGCGTCGCACGATGGGCAACGTGTTTCAGGACTACAAGTTGTTGCCCAATAAAAGCGTGTTCGAAAATGTGGCGTTTGCCTTGGAAGTCATCGGCAAGCCGCGTCACATCATTGCCCAGCAAGTTCCGCAAGTTCTTGAGCTTGTAGGTCTTGGCGACAAACAAGATCGACTACCACATCAACTCTCGGGTGGAGAGCAGCAACGAGTCTCCATTGCACGTGCATTCGTAAACCGTCCCCTTATTTTGTTGGCAGATGAGCCCACCGGAAACCTTGACCCATCAACGGGTGAAGGCATCATGGCGCTCCTTGAAGCGATCAATGGCACCGGCACAACAGTCGTGATGGCAACTCATGACCATCGCGTCGTTAACGCCATGCGTAAGCGAGTGATTCAGCTTGACCGCGGTGTCATTGTGCGAGACCAAGAGCGCGGGGTTTACGAATGATTCAGCGCATCTCCTACGCCTTTCGCGAGACAATCGCAAGTTTCCGTCGCAATGTCACGTTGTCCGTAGCGGCAGTCATTACATCTGCTGTTTCGCTGCTACTAGTGGGTGCAACGTTTCTGATGCAACGCGCATTCGACAATCTGCTTGTTCAATGGCGTGGAGACGTCGGAATGATCGTGTTTGTTCGTCCTGATGTGACCCCTGAAGCACTGAAATTTGTTGAACAGAACCTGAAGTCGCAACCAAACATCATTGATGTCCCAAAGCTTTCATATCTCGATAAAGCAGGAAGTTTTGAAGAAGCTAAGCGTGTGTTTGCTGGTGATGCCACAACATTGAGCCTGTTGTCGATAGAAACCATTCCATCCCAGTTCAAAGTAGTGCCGAAAACGACCGACCCCGAATTAGTGCGCAGCCTTGCCGACCAATACCGAACTCTTCCGGGAGTTGCCGGGGTGTCGCTTGCAGAAGATGAGTTTGATGTCATTTCGACTCTGTCCGGATTCGTGCGCACGGTGACCATTGCGATGTCTTTGGTTTTACTCGCTGTGGCGGTCATCTTGATTTGGAACACAATCCGTACCGCAATCTTTGCCCGACGACGCGAGATCGAAGTGATGAAATTAGTGGGGGCCACTGATTGGTTCATTCGAGTGCCGTTCATTATGGAAGGCTTAATTCAGGGGCTCGTGGGCGCCATTTTCTCTTGCGTTGGTTTGTGGACTCTCAACAGTGCATGGACTTCTGGAGTCGCTGGCTTCAAAGCAGGCACTGGTGTTAGTTCGCTAGTGGTACCTGATTCGTATTTGAACAGCGTCATGATTGCATTGTTAATCATTGGCGCAACTGCTGGCGGTGTCGGCTCTGGTGTTGCCTCCAGTAAGTTCCTCGACGTCTAGTCGAACTACTGACAGTTCAGCCTGTATCGCTAGGGTCGGGGTATGGATTTTCAAGACATTCTCTTCGACGTATCTGACGGCATTGCCACGATCACTTTGAATCGACCAGACAAATTGAATGCGTTCACTGGGCGCATGATGTACGAAATTATCGCAGCATTAGACATTACGGATGCTGATGACAATGTCAAAGTGGTCATCTTCACAGGCGCTGGTCGCGCCTTTTGTGCAGGAGCGGAC
>SHUR01000043.1 GCA_009694565.1 Ilumatobacteraceae bacterium
AAAAATGTGAAGCGCCGTCTTGCTGACTACCGTGCAGGCGTCTACATGCGCACCTTATTGCGCGATAGCGCAGCTGGCCTGATGCACTCCATGATGTACTTCGGGTTTCTTGTGCTTCTCGGCGTCACAACAGTCCTTGAAATAGATCACCAGATGCCGGAATCACTGAAGTTTCTCCACGGTGGCGTGTACCAGGGCTACGTAATGGTTGGTGACTTTGCCGGACTTGTTTTCACCGGAGGAGTTGTATGGGCCATTGTGCGCCGTTACATCCAGCAGCCGTACCGCATTCGCATTAAGACAAAGGCCGAGCACGGAATCATTCTTGGATGCATGTTGCTCATTGGCTTGACGGGCTTTGGTGCAGAAATGTTCCGCATTGCGACCAATACTGCTGAAGGCAAAGATATGTCCTTTGAAAAATGGTCATTTGTTGGGTACCCGTTGTCGCAACTTGTTAACGGCATGTCACTCGGATCATTACAGGCGTGGCATCAGTCGATGTGGGTTCTGCATGCTGTTGCATTCGTCGGCTTTCTTGCATTGCTGCCACTCACAATGCTTCGACACATTTTCACATCACCGCTAAACATGTATCTCAAAGATCGTGATCGTCCAAAGGGCGCCATGCGCGCAATGCCAAACCTCACAGAGACTTCTCTTGAAACCTTCGGTGCTTCAGTTGTTGAAGACTTCACATGGAAGCAACTGCTTGACACCGACTCGTGCACAATGTGCGGTCGTTGTACCAGCGTGTGCCCTGCACATGCAACCGGTAAGTCACTTGACCCACGAGAGATTGTTTTGAAGACCGGTGAAGTCATGGCAGCCACCGCAGCACATGGTTCAGTTACTCCACCATTGTCAGTTGATTCTGAAATCACAATTAGTTCAAACTCTCTGTTTGAACGAATCACTGCAGAAGAAGTGTGGGCATGCACCACCTGTCGCGCATGTGATGAGATCTGCCCAGTCAACATTGAAATTCTCGACAAGATTCTTGACATGCGTCGTTATTTGTCGCTGATGGAAAGTAATTTCCCTGCAGAACTGGGTAACGCATACCGCGCCATGGAAAATCAAGGTAACCCATGGGGAATGAACCAAAATGACCGCGCTGATTGGGCGAAAGATCTCAATGTTGATGTTGTAGACCCCGGTGCTGCCTTCAACCACGAGTACTTGTACTGGGTTGGCTGTGCCGGCTCATTCGACGACAAGAACAAGAAAGTGACGCAGGCAATGGCCAAGTTGCTTGAGCGTGCAGATATTGATGTTGCAATTCTCGGACCAAGCGAAGTGTGCACAGGTGACTCTGCACGTCGTTCTGGTAACGAATATTTGTTCCAGATGCTTGCGCTTCCAAACATTGAGATGTTGAACGGCATGGGTGTGAAGAAAATCATCACGCAGTGCCCACATTGTTTCAACACATTGAAGAATGAGTACCCGCAATTGGGTGGCAACTACGAAGTCGTTCACCATAGTGAGTTCCTGGAACACCTCATTGACACTGGCAAGCTTGATATCCGTAACGCGTCACTTGAAGACCGCATCACGTATCACGACTCGTGCTACCTCGGTCGTCACAACGATGTGTACTTGGCTCCTCGTAAAATCGTTGGCTCCATCAAGGGCGTGCAAATTGTCGAGATGCCTCGCAACGGCACACAAGGAATGTGCTGTGGTGCCGGTGGTGCTCGCATGTGGATGGAAGAGTCAATCGGCACCAAGGTGAACGATGAACGCGCACAAGAAGCAATCAGCACCGGAGCAACCCGAGTCGCTACTGCGTGCCCATTTTGCTACATCATGATGGACGACGGCGTAAAGGCTGCCGGCAAGGAAGAGTCTGATGTAAAGGTTGCTGACATTGCAATCCACTTGCTTGATGCATTAGAAAACGGCGAGCGTAATCTGGCTAACCAGAATGCACCACTCGCTACAAGCGCTGGCGAATAACTACTTCCCTATTTTGGGGGAACATACGTCGACAAGAAATTACCCAGGCGGCCAATGGCCTCTGTTAAATCCTTTGCCCACGGCAAGGTGACAATACGTAAGTGATCTGTGCTCGGCCAGTTAAAGCCTGAGCCCTGCACCACTAACACGTGTTCTGCACGCAAGAAGTCAAGCACGAACTGGCGATCATCTTTGATGGGGTACATCTCTTGATCAATTTTCGGAAACACATACAGCGCGCCCTTCGGTTCCACCACACTGACGCCAGGTATTGCCCGTAGCGCAGTAACCGCAGCATCACGTTGTGCAAGCAAACGCCCACCTGGAAGCAACAAATCTTCAATGCTCTGTCGACCACCCAATGCAGTTTGAATTGCATGTTGTGCTGGCACGTTGGCGCACAACCGCATATTGGTCAACATCTGAATGCCTTCAATATAACTAGCCGCATGTTTACGCGGGCCAGTAACCATCATCCAGCCAGAGCGAAACCCAGCAAGTCGATACGCCTTTGACAATCCGCTGAAAGTAAAGACAAGACAATCTGGTGCAATCGCCGCAAACGTGTGATGCACAGCGTCATCGTACAAAATCTTGTCGTAAATTTCGTCAGCGAACACAATGAGATTGTGCTCAATTGCAAGGTCAGCAATCTCCCGCAAAATCTTCTTGCTGTACACAGCACCCGTCGGGTTGTTCGGGTTAATCACCACAATGGCGCGAGTCTTTTTCGTAATCTTTGAACGAACGTCATCAAGATTCGGATTCCACTCATTGTCTTCGTCACACAAGTAATGCACTGGCATTCCGCCAGCGAGACTTGTTGATGCAGTCCACAACGGATAATCAGGTGCGGGAATTAGAATTTCATCACCTTCGTTTAACAATGCATTCAGAGACAACTGAATCAGTTCACTGACTCCGTTACCCAGCCACACATCATCTGGGTCTGTGATGTCAATGCCTTTTGTTTGGTAATGCTGCACAACTGCAGTACGTGCAGAACGAATACCTTGCGAATCTGAATAGCCCTGTGATTCCTGCAAGTTTCGAATGACATCAACCAGTATTTCTGCCGGTGCTTCAAAACCGAATGGCGCAGGATTACCAATGTTTAGTTTGGTTATGCGGTGACCTTGTTCTTCGAGACGCTTTGCTTCTTCCAGCACCGGCCCACGAATGTCATACAGAACGTGTTCAAGTTTGTCTGACTGCTTGATATCGCGTGGAGTCATTACTGAAAATTCTCGAAATAGCGCGACGGGGTCGGGCCACGCTGTCCCTGATATTTCGAACCTTTTGCACCTGATCCATATGGATTCTCAGCAGGCGACGTCATCTTCATGAAACTGATTTGACCAATCTTCATACCGGGATACAACGTGATGGGAAGATTTGCCACGTTTGCCAATTCCAACGTGACGTGACCATCGAAGCCAGCGTCAATAAACCCGGCGGTGGAGTGAATCAGAAGGCCAAGGCGACCAAGAGAGCTCTTGCCTTCAACACGCGCCACCAGGTCGTTCGGTACTGCCACGCGCTCAAGAGTGGACCCCAGGACAAATTCGCCTGGGTGTAAAATGAAGACACCCTCAAGAGGAATGTCCACCAGTTCGGTGAGGTCGGTCATGTCCTTCTTCACGTCAATGATGCCGGCGGTGTGGTTACGGAACACGCGAAACAGGTTGTGCACCTTGATATCAATGCTGCTTGGCTGGACGCACGACTCATCGAACGGCTCGATAATGATGCGGCCAGCGGCCAGTTCGGTTCGAAGGTCACGGTCAGACAGAATCACGAACCAAACCCTACCCAATGCAGCACTTCGCGCCCCGATGAATTGGTAACGCCTTGAGGAGCTGACCGATTAGTTCTCTAGAGAGCGATGCGCAGCCACCTAATTACGGTTCCATCACAACCCAGCCGCGGCTCTGCAATTCGGCAGCGAGAACCTCAGCAGGAACTGACTTCAATGATCGCTCGGCGGCAGTGACCTTCGGTTTGATGGCCTGAGGAGATGCGGCAACGGGGGCAGGGACGGCATCGGCTGATTCGGCGATCTCGGCCCATTCTTCAAGTTGGGCGATGAATGCATCAGCTTCGTCGCGAGTGAACCTGCCGCCTGCTTGGCGCTGGTTGAAACCCATAGGGCCACGGGCATCACGAAAATCTGTGTGCCCAGCAGCGTTCAGTAATTCGAGAAGTTCACGCGTTTGTTTTGCTGTTGCCGGTGGGCCAGATGGTTGTCCGAATGCCATGAGCGAAACAGTACTCGTGGCGTCTTTCAACGAATCAGACTGGCCAACGACCACAGGCCGGCAATGGCCCCGATGGCAATCATTAGGAAACTGCGACCCCTCGGTGCTTGCTCAAGGTCACCCTCTGCACGGGCCTTTGGCGGTGGTTTGATGAGCGCCATTATGTTGCCAGCAGAGAGCGCAAACCCAAGCGCCATCACGAGATAGGCCAGCAGATTCTTTCCGAGGAACATCACTACAGATTAGGCGTGGCAGACTATCCAGATGGGCTTTCATCACGTCGCACTCGCAACCAAAGACTTACAAGCAACACATCACTTCTATACAGAAGTGATGGGCTTTTCCTTAGTCAAAACAGTCATTGGCCCTGTGCCAGGTTCACCACAGGGCTGGGCTCGCCACATTTTTTATGACACTGGATCGACCGGCATGATCGCATTTTGGGATCTGCATGATGCGCAATGGGCAGATGGCTACCCCACAGATATCAACAAATCGGCTGGTCTTCCTGGTTGGGTGAATCACTTTGCCTACTTTGCGCCGTCCCGTGAATTTCTCGACGAACGCCGAATTAACTGGACCAACCACGGTCACATGGTGGCTGAAGTTGACCATGAGTTCTGCGTCAGCATTTATACAAGTGACCCAGACGGCAACACTGTTGAGTTTTGCTTAGACATTCGCGAATTTACCGCCGAAGAAAAAATTGAAGCATTGGCATTGATGGACCACAAGCACCCACCATTGGACAAAGATGCAAAAATCACTATTCACCAACCGACGAATGTTGTGCTAGCGCAATAACTATTCTGGTTCGTCAACGAACTGGGTGTATGCCTTGTTGAACAACAAGCGCACGTCCCCCGTAGGGCCCGAACGGTGCTTTTGCACAATGACATCAGCAAATCCTTTGTCATTGTTACGCGCTTCGGCATTCGCTGCTTCTTCGCGATACAAGAACATAACAACGTCAGCGTCCTGCTCGAGTGCGCCAGATTCACGCAAGTCGGCAAGAACTGGGCGACGATCAGCTCGCGTTTCGATGGTTCGACTTAACTGACTAAGTGCAACAACAGGAATTTTAAACTCGCGCGCAAGCAACTTGAGTCCACGGCTAATTTCACTGACCTCAAGCTGACGGTTTTCATTATTCCCACCACCCATGAGCTGTAGGTAGTCAATCACAACGAGCACGGGTGGTGCATCTGCCACTGCGACACGGCGCAATTTTTGGCGAATCTGCATCACCGTGATTTGTGATGTGTCATCAATATAAAGGGGGATTTCAAGACGGTTGATTGCATTCGTAATTTTGGTCCAGTCGGGATCTTTCAAGGCTCCAGTACGCATGCGGTCTGAGTCGACTAGTGCCTCCGCAGACAAAATTCGCTGTGTTAATTCAGTTGCTGACATTTCCAATGAGAAGAACAGCACGGGTCGGTTTGTAGTGCGCGCCGCATTCACTGCCATACCCAGTGCAAATGCGCTCTTACCCATAGCAGGACGAGCCCCAACAATGTTCAATGTTCCTGGCTGCAAACCTGAAAGAAGCTTGTCAAGTTTTGAATACCCAGTACGAACTCCAGTGACGTCGTTCTTTGCGTCAAAGCGATCTTCTAAAATTTGTGCAACAGTTCCAGTAAGTTCGTGTAACTTCTTTAATGAGTCGGTGATTTGTTCGTCACCAATGTCAAACACAATTTGCTCGGCCTTGTCGATTGCAACCTTGATATCTGCTGGCGCAGAATAGCCAATGTCGGCAATGTCACTTGCGCCACGAATCAGGCGACGAAGAATGGACGTATCGCGCACGATGCGGATGTAACGGCCTGCACTACTAATTGATGGGGTTGCGTTCTGCAGTTCCAACAGAAAGTTCAGTCCACCCAATTCGTCGATGAGGTTATGGCGACGCAATTCATCAGCAACAGTGACAACGTCAACGGCGTCTGCGGCTTGTGACAATGCTTTGATTGCTGCAAACACATGACCATGCGCTGGCTTGTAGAAATCTTCAGGAACAAGCTGTTGTTCGATAGCCAAACCAATGGGTTCTTCATTGAGCAACATCGCGCCAAGCAACGACGCTTCTGCATCTAAGTTGTGTGGCGGTACACGACTATCGGTGCGCGTAGTGCGTGGTGCAAAAGACCGTTCAGGCCTGTCGGAAAAGTCACTCATAGAGATCCTCTACCTTGCCTGCAAATGCCTGTGGATTGCTAGTGGATAACCCTGCGATTTCACTGTGGATAGTGCTGGGGACAAAGCCCGGTACCTGGGGATAACAAGAGTATTGACGGTGCTGGCTATCAGCCGGCAACCACCGACAATTTCACTGTGCACTCGACGTCAGCGTGCAAACGGACAATTGCCGTATGAGCACCTGTTGTACGAATTGGCTGAGCAACAACTTTTTTGCGATCAAGGATGACACCAGATTGTGCAGCAAGTGCAGCAACGATGTCAGCAGTGGTCACTGAACCGAACAAACGGCCTTCGTTTCCGGCTTTTGCCTTAACAGTAAATGAGCGAGACATCAAGGTTTCAGCAACAGTATGGGCAGATGCCCGGTCTGATGCTTCACGAAGGTCACGTGCACGACGCATTGACATTGCTTGTTGTACTGCGCCGTCTGTTGCTACAAGCGCAAGACCGCGTGGTAACAGGTAATTACGAGCATGACCATCTGCAACAGCGATGATGTCACCGCGGCAGCCGACTCCGGCGATGTCTTGACGAAGAATGACTTTCATGGTTATGCCTCTACTTCGGCTTCGACTGCAGCAGTTTCTTCTGCGACAGCTTCGGTTGAGTCGGTTGAGTCGTCTTCGTCCTCACGAGGCACGAATGACGAACTTGTTGGCTGCTCGTCGAGCTCCAAGTTTGCTTCGTCTTCACGACCTTCTTTACCTGGACGAGGTGCCCGAGTGCTGACGGTGCGCTTTGTGTATGGCAACAATGCCATTTCGCGAGCGTTCTTGATTGCAGTTGCGAGGTCACGCTGTTGCTGCACATTTGTGCCGCTCATGCGCTGTCCACGGATTTTCGAACGATCAGACATGAAGCGCTGAAGGAGGCTCACGTCTTTGTAATCAATGAAAACAACTTTTTCGATGGCCAATGGGTTGGCCTTCTTCTTGAACTTGCGGTTTGCCTCACGGGCGTTACGAATTTTGTTCGTTTTACTTGTCATGGTGTGATCCTTGTATCAGGGAAGGTGTAAAGGGTGAAAAATAGAAAGGCTAAAAAGGCTCTTCGTCAGATGGGAAATAATCATCGCCGCCGCCAGCGTTGCCGCCTGATGGTTGTGAACCACCACGTGAACCGCCGCCAGCGTTGCCGCCACCTTCGGCACGAGGTGTGCGCTCGACAGATGCAGTTGCCCAGCGAAGGCTTGGCCCAATTTCATCTGCATTGATTTCAATCGCGGTGCGCTTTTCACCTTCGCGGTTTTGGTATTCGCGCTGTTCAAGGCGACCTGAAACGATGACGCGCATTCCCTTGGTGAAGGTTGCGGCGGCGTTCTCGCCCATTTGGCCCCACGCAACGATGTTGAAGTACGAGGTTTGTTCTTGCCATTCACCATTGACTTGGTAGCGGCGACCAACGGCGATGCCGAATGATGCAACGCCCTTGCCGCCAGTAGTGAAACGAAGTTCTGGATCGCGGGTGAGATTACCTACGAGTGTGATTGTGTTGTCAGCCATTGTGATGGTTCCTTCCTACAAATAAAGAGAGCACTGTGCTCGATATGGGCGGCTTATGCCGCCGAGATCATTCCGCGACGAGCTGCCTCGTCGTCTGGAAGGCGGAGCAATTTATGACGCAGTACGTCATCAGAAAGGCGGAATCCACGCTCGACTTCATCGAGTGCGCCACCTTCGGCAGAGAGGTTGAAAATGGCATAGTAGCCATCATCTTGTTTCATGATCGGATAGGCCAAGCGACGCTTGCCCCACCAATCTGGGTTGCCGTGGATTTGTCCACCAACACCCGCCACTGAGGCAGAGATTGATTTGATCCATGCATGGGCCGTGCTCTCATCGAGCTTCCCGCTAATAATGACCATGAGTTCGTATGCACGCATTGCGTGTGACCTCCCTTCGGACCCGAGTACGATCCCGGGGCCCCCGAGGGGGCAGGGTGAATAAGTGACTTGTGTAGCGTACCTGATGAGATTGACCCTCCCACAGGGGTGTTTCACTGAAGTCCCACCTGCGTCCACTACCCCTGATGTGGACTAGGAATGGCAACTGCTGGCACAATTTCAGGCTTTTGCGGCGGTTCGAGTCTTTTTCGGCACTGCAATCGGCAGTATCCGTAATAAGTGGTGCCACCGGCATTGCGGGCAGGCTTCCACTACATAGGCGGTGTATTCGTGCCCTGTGCGCTGCAGTTTCACAATGTCGCTGCGGTCGGTGACGCACTTGCCGTTCTTTGGTAATCCGTGCCCAAATACATAGGTCACGAGAACCACGTTGACTTCTTCGCAGATGGGGCACACGGTCTTTGATGGTTCGCCAATGTTGCGAGCAGCACGAATGAGTTCAGGATGCGCATCACACACAGAGTCCTTACTGACACGTCCGCGCTTCACCTCATTAATAAGAGAGCGACGCGACAATTGGTGGTCAACAACTCCGGTACCGCCGCGCAACATGTCAACTGAGAAACCCATGCCTCCATAAGTTAGTCATAAGATGCCTGTCATGTCAGATGCAGCTTCCACCGTGACCGACGGGCGCTTTATTTCCTTTGGTTCCACGGTTCACAACGAAAGTGAATTGAGGGTGTGTGGAGACCTTCGTGGCAAGCGAGTACTCGAACTCGGGCTCTTTGGCACCGTGCCGAATTGCGTGGCCATGGCCACCCAGGGTGCTCGCAGCATCGCTATCGACCCATCACGAGAAGCAATTGCTCGGGCTCGTGTCGCTGCCAGTAACGCAGACGTCGTTGTCGAATTCCACGAAGGCGACCTTGCAGACCTCGGATTTCTCATGAACGCAGTCATCGACATTGCGGTCTGTGTGCATCAGATCAATTTTGACACCGACATTGCCCGCCTGTTTCGCCAAGTGCACCGCGTGTTGCGCCCAGAAGCTGGTCTTGTTTTTGCTGTTACTCATCCAATGTCAGCAGTATTTGACAACAATGACCCCACTGCTCGACGCCAATACGGTTCCACTACACCCACCATTGGTGAATTAACAATGGCCTTGCAACGCGCCAATTTTTCTATTGACGTGATGCACGAGCTAACCCCACTGCACCAGCCTCGGGCAGTTGCGCCGGCAACGCTTGTTGTGCGCGCCCGCAAACTTGGGTCGTAGTTAGCGAATCTCCGCACGGCGAGAGCGTTTAAGTTTCGAAACATCATCAGCATGGTCTACCCACCATTCGCGCAAGCGAGCAACAATGGTCTCTTCACCAAGAAGTCCCTCTTCTAAACGAATATCCATAAGGAATTCCAGTGCTGCACCAACTGCAGGGCCAGCGGGCACACCAAGTAATTCCATCACGTGTTGTCCGTCAATTTCCGGACGAAGTGATGCGAGCTCTTCGCGCGCTGCAACTTCTGCGATACGCGCTTCCATTTCATCCATGCGACGCGACAGAATTTTTGCTTTCTTTTCGTTACGTGTGGTGCAGTCACACCGCACTAACACGTTAAGTTCACCTAAATAGTCACCTGCATCACGCACATAGCGACGCACTGCGCTATCGGTCCAACCCATTTGATAGGTGTGAAAACGTCCACTGATAGCGACTAATTCAGACACTGCTTCAATATCAGCATTCGGGTACTTCATTTCTTTCATGCGCTCGCGCGTCATGCGTGCACCGACAACTTCGTGATGGTGAAACGTGACGCCCTTGCCTTCTTTGAATCCACGTGTGCGTGGTTTACCAATGTCGTGATACAAAGCGGCAAGACGAGTAATACGAAAATCAAATTCACGAGTGGGGTCAAGTTGCACATTCTCAACCACTGCAAGTGTGTGCGTCAATACGTCTTTATGTCTGTGAATCGGGTCTTGTTCCAGGCGCATTAGTTTCATTTCCGGAAGGAAATAATCAACAAGTCCCGTGTCAACCAAGAACCACAAGCCAAATGTTGGTCGCTTCGTTGTCATCAACCGATCAAACTCAATACGTACACGTTCAGCAGACACGATGGTGAGTCGATCCGCCATTGCAGTAACTGCAGCAGTAATTGATGGGTCAGGCGTGACCTCTAACTGAGAAATGAATCGCGCAGCGCGAAGCATGCGCAATGGGTCGTCGTTAAATGACTCCTCTGCTGACAACGGCGTACGCAAAATACGCGCCGTGAGATCTGCGAGCCCGCCAAACGGATCAACAAGTACAGGTGTGTCTGTTGTCAGTTCCAGTGCCATTGCGTTAATGGTGAAGTCACGACGAGATAAATCAGTTTCAATGTCAGTTGCGAACTGCACTTCGGGTTTGCGAGAATCAGGCGAATAGGCCTCTGCGCGATGAGTGGTGATTTCGTAAGTACGGTCACCGATTTTCAAACCGATAGTGCCAAACCGTTCACCCTGCGTCCACAACGCATCAGCCACCGGCTGCACGATTTTCTTGATTTGGTCGGGGGTAGCTGTCGTCGTGGCATCAAAGTCCATCAGGCTGAGGTCAGCGCCGGCATCAGAATCACCAAGAAGCAGATCACGCACACTTCCGCCCACCAAGAACAACCGATGGCCCGCTTCACGAAAAAGGGCAGCAAGTGGCTCCATCTCCTGAAGAATTGGGGCAAAGCGTGGCGGAAACATGACAAATGAAGGCTAGGCACCCAAGCACCCGAACAGGTGGTACCCGCTATTTCAGCCATTTTTCGGCATCACTGGGACCAGTCGCACTACGGTCATGGGGTGAGTTTGGTCGAGCAGCGTTCCCGAGCAGGGGTCATTTGGTCTGGAGCCACCACTGTCCGGGCTCGGCCGTGGCCACAAGTTCCGAGCAGAGCTGCCCTATTGATCAGTGGCTCACATAACCCAACCTTGCGATTGCCCGACACCCCAATCTTGCAATCCTGGGTTGACACCTTGTCGCGCTGGGGCTACGAGAGTGTTCGCACGTCCCCCGTTGCCCCCATGACGGCTGCTGCTCTTTCAATCATCGGGTTCAATACATCGCAAAAGCTGACTCTGTTGGAACGACCTGACATCGCGCCAGTCATCGTCACGCGACCCTTGCGATCCGTTCGGCCACGTTTCCCCATGTCACGGATGCCTCCTCCATCGATGACCACGGCAATTCTTCGCATCGATCGTGCAGCGTTTGGCGATGAGTGGATGATGGACCACCAGACGTTCCGCGAGGCTCTTCAGGCCACGCAACGGGCACGCATCTTTGCCTCCCATATTGATGGAGAGCTTTCTGGTTTTGTCGTTGCTGGGATCACCGACTCGTACGGATTCATCCAACGACTTGCGGTTCACCCTAATTTTCAACGACGTGGAGAAGCCAGTTCCTTGGTGCAGAATTCACTGGCGTGGATTCACTCACGAGGATGCCGGTCAACAGTTGTGAACACTGAGGTCTCGAACGCCGCTGCCTTGTCCATTTACAAAGACAATGGATTTGTCCCTCTTGACTACAACCTTTCAGTGATGGAACGGCAGTTGTCGGTATGAGATTTTTGCGGTTTCTTGCAGTCAGTTTTATTGTGCTGAGTGTTGCATCGCCCGTTGCCCCGATACATGCAGGCGTCCAGACATCTGAACTGGGCCCGCCAGAACTAAAAATTGTCTCGCAGCCGTTCAATGTTTTCACCACAGTGAATGCGCGATTTGTTCTGTCGGCTGACCTCAACACATTCGTTGCCGCAGATGATCGACTCGAATTTCTTCTCCATCGTCGAGTCGCTTCGCGCGATTCATTCCGTTCGATTGCTGACGGTGACGTCATTCCGACTGTTACTGACTCCATCAGTTATCGCATGTCGCGTATCCCTCGTGACTACGCAGGACACCTCATTGCTGTTGTCCCTATTATCACCAATGACAAACAAGGTGCCTCTTTGTCAATTCCATATGATGGCGTGTACCCGCTGACCATTCGTCTCGTTGATTCACAAACGGGTGACGTCGTTACGTCAGTGTTGACATTCTTGAATCGTCGTGACCCGAAGATTACAATTCCAATTGTTTCGCTCAGCACAGTTGTTTCGCTCACAGGCCCCCCTTCATTGACTGTAGATGGCACGTCAATAATCACTGAAAATGCACGCGATGCAGTTACACGTCTTATTGACTTTCTCACCGGGTTTCGTTCAGCAGTCACAATTTCTATTCAACCCGAAATCATTGCTGCATTTGCTAATTCATCTCAACTAGCGGATGCCAAACTCTTTATAAAACTACGTGAACTGTTGCAAGATCGAACAATAGTGAACACCACGTTTGCGCCCAGCAATCCTTCTCTTTTTGCAGCAATGGGTTTGACTTCTGAATTTATTGCACAATTAAAGTTCGGAGAAAAAACACTAAATCGACTTCTTCCTGGTGTCACGATTCAGCGGCACACATGGATTGCATCTGACAATGTTGATGCACCAGCAATGTCAGTGTTGAAGTCTGCTGGCATCACGTCTGTCATCTTGCTGCCCGCTGCACAGACTTTAGTCACGAGCGAGCGTTCATTATCGTTGCTCGGTCGTGTAACAAGGACTGGTAGCGAAATGATTTCAGTTGTCAGTCCGTTGAGTGACGTGACTCAAATTAAACATGCACAACCTGCAGGGTCTAAACGTCTCGCATATAAAATCGCTGCTGAGCTTTTGGTCGAACGAGACGATC
>SHUR01000044.1 GCA_009694565.1 Ilumatobacteraceae bacterium
CAGTGGTATTTGTCAAGTGGGAGATGGCCCGTTAGCAAGTGTTCGATGCATTATTGATAGTCATGTTGTCGGAGTCATGAAGCCCGACCCACACATTTTTGACTTCGCGTTGCCGTTCTTTGCCGGCATTGACCGGTCGCGTATCGCCTACGTAGGCGACAGCGTTGTCATGGATGTTGGCGGTTCAACAGCAGCAGGACTCATCCCGATTCTGGTTGACCCGTACGACGATGCCGTGGATTTGGTCTCGTGTCGACGCATCGCGTCGTTGCTAGAGCTTTTGTAGCTATTTTTTGGCGTCGCAAAGGTTCTTTGCTATCACCTTCAGGCACAGAGTTTCGTCTGCACCTTCAAAGATCGACAACACGCGAGCATCGACGTACAAACGGCTCACGCTGTATTCCTCTGCGTAGCCGTAACCGCCATGAATCTGGAGAGCTTCGCGTGTTACCCACTCGGCTACTCGGCATACGTATGCCTTCACCATGCTGGCTTCCATTGCGCCTTCGCCCTTACCCATAAGGCCGGCTACGGAATAACAGAACTGACGTGATGCTTGAATAAGCACTGCCATACGGCCCAATTTCACTTGCGTGAGCTCGTATTGCGAGATGGGTTGTCCGAAAACGGTGCGGTTATTTGCATAGTCAACTGCTGCCTCGTATGCGGCTTGCATAACGCCAACTGCGCGAGCTGCTGTTTGCAAGCGACCATTTTCGAAGCCAGCCATCTGCAAGTAGAAGCCTTTGCCCAGTCCGTCTTCTTCGCCAATGAGGTTTGCAGCAGGGACCCACCAGTTCTCGATAGCAATTTCGTAACTGTGCATTCCGCGATAACCGATGGTGTCAATTGGGCTGCCGTCCATTTTCCCGCCACCGTCTTGACTGAATGTGAACCCGTGGGAATCGCCCAGTGGTTTTGGAACGATGAACAGTGACAACCCGCGGTGTGCCTTTGAACGGTCTGGGTCTGTACGAGCAAGAAGCATCAGCACGTTTGCACGCGCACCAAATGTGCACCATGTCTTTACGCCATTAATGATCCAGCCGGCTTCGCCATTAGGTCCTGTGCCCCGAACAGCAGTTGTTTTCAAGCTCGCAACATCTGATCCGTAGTCGGGCTCGGTCACTGCCACTGCCGACATCACTTCGGTACTTGCAAGTTTTGGAAGCCATTCGTGTTTTTGAGCTTCAGTGCCACCCTTAACAAGTGCACGAGTAAGAATTTCAGGACGAGTAATTAGAGAACCACCGATACCAAGTGAGGCACGAGACAATTCTTCAGTCGCGATGACTGATGCCATGTATTCGCTTTCGCCGCCTTCACTGAAACCTTCGTACTCAACGGGCACACTGAGACCGAATGCACCGATTTCGGCAAGCCCAGCAATGATTTCTTCTGGTACATCACCGTTATGACGATGTACGCGCTCTGCCTGTGGGGCGATGACTTTATTTGCGTATGAACGGAAGGTGTCTTGGACCATTTCAAAGTCACTGGCCAAATGACGAGGGCCTTGAACTTCTGCAAGTGATGCGAGAAATTCTGGGGCACGAAATCTCTGAACGAAATCATTTGCTGGCTCAAACTGTGATGCTTTGACTCCCCATAATTCTTCACGTCCGATGAGGCGAGAGACAAAGTCATGCACCATGTCTGCTGTGAATGCACAGGTGATGTTGTTTTCTACATCACCTTTTGCACCGTAAGCAAGAAGTGACTCGGCAGTTGCGACTGCAGAAGCAACATGAGCAATGTCATATGCCAATGTCTGGTTCTTGTCAGGTCCACCTAGCGCGATTAGCGATGCAATGGCAGTGTCGACCATTGACGAAGCGATGGAGATCACCGAAGAGGCTGTCTGGATATCAGGGGCAATTGTGCTCATGTCCTAAACGCTAGTGAATAAGTGTCGGGTTCAGAGCACTCGTGACGTCTGTACGGGCCTTCACGCCTAGTCTTTGGATGTGGCATTTGACACTTTTCCTACGCTCGACTGGCTTGAAGGCGAACTGGACCCATCGGTCGATGCGGAATTTCTTGATGGCGTGATCTCGCTTCTGGCATCGCAACCACCTCACCTGGCAACCACGTTGGCACTTGTTGTCATTCATAACGGACAAGTAGTTCGAGAGATGTACGGCCCGGAAACCGATGCCTCAACCACATTGATTTCATGGTCCATGGCAAAAAGCATTACGCAGGCATTGGTGGGCATGGCAGTGGGGGACGGACTGCTGTCAATTGATGATGACCATCTATTTCCTGAATGGGAACACGATGACCGAGCCAATATTACGTTGGGCAATCTGTTGAACCAGATGAGCGGTCTTGAGTGGTTGGAAGACTATGTTGACGACACGTCCTCTGATGTCATCGAGATGTTGTTCGGCGATAAGAAATTTGTTGGAGACCATGCGGCGTATGCAGCATCAAAAAACTTGGAAGCAAAACCAGGGACGAAGTATTTGTATTCATCTGGCACAACGAATCTTGTAACAAAAATTCTTTCTCGGGCGCTAGGTGAAAAACCTGGTTCCACAGATGCAATGTCGAAATTCATACAACAGCGTTTGTTTGATCCACTTGGTATGCGCTCTGCGATTCCCCGTTTCGATGCGTCGGGGAATTTCGTTGGCTCGTCATTCGTGTTTGCGACTGCACGTGACTTTGCACGATTCGGTTATCTGTACTTAAACAACGGAATGTGGAATGGTTTGCGCCTTTTGCCCGAGGGTTGGGTGGATTATTCACGCACTCCAATCGCGCGCGACCCAGAGAACAACCTTGATTACGGAGCACATGTGTGGATGTTTCCGAATGACCCTGGCTCTATTGCAGCGCTTGGGTATGAAGGGCAGTTCATATGGGCGTCACCTCGTCGTAATCTTGTTGTTGTGAGGCTCGGTAAGACAAATGCTGAGTATTCACCTCTGTTGCGAGCTGAATTATTAAAGATTGTTCAAGCATTCCCAACTCATGGGTCAGATTTCGGCAACGATGGTCACCATGGCTGATGAAGTACAGCGTCGTTGGCGCATCAGTAGGGCTCTGCAATTCGTTGTGCTCGGCGCAATTGTCTACTTCTTTGTTCTGCCGCTCATGCCAGGATTCCGCGATGCAGTCCGAGACCTGAAGAATGTCGATCCGAATCTGTTGTTTGTTGCAATTGGTCTACAAGGGTTTTCGTTGCTTGCGTATTCCATGTTGACTAGAGCTGCCCTTGGTGATCACGGAGCAGGTATCAGTGTTTTGCGATTGTTCCGTATTCAGCTGAGCACTAAAGCGTTAGGAAACATTGTTCCTGGAGGAAGTGCCGCAAGTACGGCGCTCGGATTCAGGCTCATCACGATGTGTGGTGTCAAAGGACCTGATGCCGCGTTTGCATTGGCAACTGCTGGCGTTGGCTCAGCAGTTGTTTTGAACTTCATCTTGTGGTTCGGTTTGATCATTTCCGTTCCCACTAGAGGTGTCAACGCTGCGTATGGAACAGCAGCAATTATCGGAATCCTTTTGATGGCATTTGCTGGTTTTATAATTTTCGGCCTTGTCGAAGGTCAAGGACGATCAGAACGCCTGGTCCGATCCGTAGCCCGACGATTGAGATTCGATGAACACCACGCAGCGTCAGTGCTCGAACATTTGGGCAACAGAATTGAAGGACTTTTTACAGACCGAGCATTAATGCAGCGAGTGGTCGGGTGGGCAACCTTGAATTGGGCGCTCGACGCGCTGTCTCTGTGGGTTTTCCTCCGGGCATTTGGCGGCAACCTTGGTTTTGATGCCCTTGTCGTGTCGTTCGGAATTGCAAATGTGTTTTCTGTAATCCCCATCACGCCAGGTGGACTAGGAATCATGGAGAGCATCTACATTCCAACGCTCGTCGGATTCGGCCTTGGACGACCATTGGCCACGGTTGGAGTTTTGTCATACCGCGTCGCGCAATATTGGTTGCCGATATTCATCGGTTGGTTGAGCTATTTGTCATTACGGATCGGGCCGTTCTCTATTGACCGCAAACACAAGTTGGGGCCGTTGCCACGCGTCGCCACATCGCAAGCTCAACGTGGGCTCACCACCGTTGATTGGGTTGAGAAATTTGCACCGCGTGACCGTACCGGCCAGTTTCCGATGCCAGTGTTTGACCCATCTGATCTTGAATTCTCAGATGACGATACGGATGGCACGCTGAAACCTGAGTAGCGTTGGAGAAATGACAACACATGAACGCCCCTTTGGTCGCTGCCTTGAAGATTTTGTTCCTGGTGACGTTTTTCGTCACTGGCCGGGCAAGACAATTACTGAATATGACGATCATCTTTTTTGTATGATCACGATGAATCATCACCCACTGCATACCAACGATTGGTTTGCAAAAGAAAGTGTGCAGGGTCGCAACGTCGTTGTGGGCAATCTTGTGTACTCGTTGGTGCTTGGCATGAGTGTTCCCGATATCAGTGGTGCAGCTATTGCGAACTTAGAAGTAGAAACACTTCAGCACAAGTTTCCAACTTTTCACGGCGACACAATTCATGCAGAGACTCGTGTGCTTGAGACAACTGAGAGCAAGTCAAAGAACGACCGTGGCACTGTGTTGGTTGAGACAAAAGGTTTCAACCAGGATGGCAAGGAAGTCTGTTACTTCCGACGTCGCGTCATGGTGTGGAAGCGTGAATTTGCACCAAGTCGTCGCCGTCCATACGACGGACAGGACGTGTGGGCCGACTAAGTCGCAATGATCGCATCGCGGCCAGCTTGATTGAGTGGGGCAGCGGTTCTCTGCGTGACTTGCCGTGGCGACGCACAAACGACCCATGGCGCGTGCTTGTCAGTGAAGTAATGCTGCAACAAACATCTGTTGCACGTGTCATGCCAAAGTACGAGGCCTTCCTTAAAGCTTTTCCGACGCCACACGCTTTGGCTAAGGCACCATTAGGTGAGGCATTGCGGCTTTGGTCTGGTCTTGGGTATCCACGGCGTTGTCGCAATCTGCAAGCAACGGCAATAGTGCTGCATGAACAATTTGATGACCACATGCCGGCTTCGATTGATGAGTTGTTGAAACTTCCGGGCATTGGTCAGTACACCGCGCGGGCCATTTTGGCATTTGCGCATCGTATTGATGTTGCTGTTGTTGACGTCAATGTCTCGCGTGTGTTATCGCGACTTGAAGGCGTGCCAATGAAGGCACGAGCACTGCAGAACTTCGCAGATGAATTAGTTCCTCAAGGGCTCGGATGGGAATGGAATCAGGTGATGATGGATTTCGGTGCACGACACTGCACGGTGCGCTCACCGTTGTGTGATTCGTGTCCTGTACGAACCCAGTGTCACTACAGGGGTGCTGGCGATGACCCTGCACAGTTATCTGCAGGAGTTAGCAAACCCCAGCCACGATTTGAGGGGTCTGATCGTCAGGCACGTGGACGTGCATTGCGTGCAGTAGCGGACGGTTCGCTCCTAGTCACTGATGTGATTGAAGCAATGCGTGTTGATGAGGGCCGAGCTGAAAGGTTGATTGCATCACTTATTGATGAAGGACTGCTTCACGACACCGGCAGTACGATTACTTTGCCGTAATCCAATCAATAATCAGTTTGTTCACTTCTACAGGTTTTTCTAACTGCATGAAGTGACCAGCACCTTCAACGATTTTCACTGTGGCCCATGGGCACATCGCGCGGGCTGCTTCTGCAACTTCGCTCCCGATGCATCCGTCATTGGCGCCGTGCAAGTACAGCGTTGGTTGGGTCAGTTCACCACTACCTGCCACCTGAATCAGATTGTATTTCTCGCTGCGCGCACCGGTGCCAAGAGTTGCGCGGTAATAACCAAGGGCCGCTGACATATGCGCGGGTTCACGCAAACATGCTTTGCAATTTTCAGAGTCTGTTGCGCCGTCGTAGCCGGGTGACCAATCACGCCACAACATGTCAATAAAAGCAAGATCATTTGCAGGTACCACCATGTCAGACAATGGATGTTGGAAATAAAACATGTACCAACTGCGCTTTGTTTGTTCGAGGTTCGTGGCAAATGCCATTCCCATTGCGCCACCCGGAGGCACTGCCATTCCGACAACTCGCTTCCAACGCTGAGGTTCACTTGCTGCTGCACCGTAAACACTTGGCGCGCCCCAGTCGTGTCCGATCAGAACTGCCTCGCCATCGCCCCCGAGGGCCTCATGCAAAGCATTGGCGTCTGCAGATAAAGCACCTGTTTGGTAGATGCCATCAGGCGCCGTCGACGTTGGCGCATAGCCGCGTGTGAATGGTGCTACCGCTCGGTAACCGGCAGCGGCAAGTTCGGGCATGAGATGTCGCCAACTATGGGCTGAATCGGGGAAACCGTGCAGGCACAGGGCTAGCGGGCCAGTGCCGCACTCAAGGTAGGTGAAGTCGATGCCGTTAGCGGTGACGGTATGTGTGGTGATGTCATGAGCCATATCCGAACGGTACTCGGGAGCGGTGCGACACTCGTCACTCTAAGAAATTGTGTACTTCACGAGCGAACATGCGTAGCGTTAACTAAATGGGGTCAGAGCAATTACGCGTCACGTTTCACGGCGTTCGCGGTTCATCGCCCTGTCATGGTCCCGCCACAGTTAAGTACGGTGGTAACACTGCATGTGTTTCTGTGCGGGCAGAAGGACAACGGCCACTTCTTTTAGACCTCGGAACCGGTTTGCGTTATTTCGGTCAGCAGTTTGTTGAAAAAGATGCACCTGTGAATGCGGTCGCATTAGTGACACATTTGCATTGGGACCATATTCAGGGGCTTCCATTTTTTGCACCTGTGCTTCAACCAAATGCACGCCTTGAAATGTTTGGACCGGCGCAAGAAGATGGCACCAGTTTTATGGAATCGGTGAAGAGCATTGTTCGTCCACCAACTTTTCCGGTCGACATGGCGGGTCTGCACGGACGTTTTTCGTTCCATGATGTTGGGAATAATGATTTCACAGTCGATGGTTACTCCATCAAGTCACGTTTGGTTCCGCACATCGGACCAACGCTTGGTTATCGAATTGAACTAGGTGGAGTCTCGATTGCGTATGTCTCTGACCATCAGCAACCGCTTGATGGGTCCTTCTCGATAGCTGACGGAGTTCGTGAACTGGTAGAGGGTGTAGATCTTTTGATTCATGATGCGCAATACACGCCAACTGAATTTGTCACAAAAGGTCATTGGGGTCACTGCACCACAGAATTCGCTGTCGGCGTGGCGATGTCATGTCGTGCAAAGCGCTTGGCCCTTTTTCATCACGACCCAGAACGCACGGATGCCGAACTTGATGCCACAAAAGCCTGTTCAGATTCTCTAGGCGTTGAAGTTTTCGTGGCCCGCGAAGGCGTAACAATCGACTTGTGACCTGTTGCGTCTAATCTGGACTTATGTCTGCCCCTTTTGATTCTGCTCACTTTCGCCTCGTCCTCGGCCATGTACCGACCTCTGTTGTCGTTGTAACAGGGCTCAACGCACAGGGCGCAGCGTTTGGTGTCACTATTGGCTCCTTTACATCCATCTCGCTCGACCCACCACTTGTCGGTTTTTTTCCAGGTGTCCGCTCACAATCATGGGCTGCCATTCGCGAATCTGGTCGCTTTTGTGTGAACGTCCTTGGATCACACCAAGAAGAAATGTGTTGGCGTTTTGCTAAAGAAGGCGATGACAAATTTGCTGGAGTTGAATGGGTTCCATCAGCCGGAGGAAGTCCGGTATTGCCGGGCTCTATTGCGTGGATTGATTGTGAAATCGACACGGAAACAATAATTGGGGACCATACATGTGTCGTTGCTCGCGTTGCGTCGCTTGATCATGTAGAAAAAGCAGAGAACGCCATGGTGTTCTTTCGCGGCAAAGTCTCAAGCGTGAAGCACGGTGGATAGTACAGAAATCACTGCCCGTGTCTGTGCTGCGGTCGTTGGTGCAACACTTGCACTTGCTGGGGCAGCCAAAGTCACGTCGTGGAATCAATGGCGTGCAAATGCTCGTCAACAACGCCTCTGGACAATCGTTGCTGTCGCACTTCCGGCACTCGAGTTAGTTCTTGGAGCCGCGCTGCTGGTGTTGAAGCCCGCGGCCACCATTCTTGGGCTCGCAACATTGTTGTTAGTCGTGTTCACATCGTTTCTGGCGCTGCAAGTAATTACGAAATCGCAGGTGCCATGTGCGTGTTTCGGGGCTCACATGAATCGGCCGCCGGCTTGGCGCGATGTGGTGCGCAACATCGGGCTGATTGTGCTGATGTTCACTGCTGCAGCATTCAGTTAGGTAATTATTGAACGCAATCGATGGCGAACGACAATGTTTGTGCTTCGTCACGCCATTGGTCGTAACGACCTGAAGGTCCACCGTGCCCTGCGCCCATGTCGCATTTTAACACCACTGTTGTTGTGGGTGATTCGTGGCGCATGCGTGCCACCCATTTTGCAGGCTCGTGATAACTGACGCGAGGATCGTTTAATCCTGCGGTGACATACAACTGTGGGTAATTAACAGACTTGGTGTTGTCGTACGGCGAATAACTGGCGATGTATGAGGCGTAGGGTTCTGTTCGTGGATCGCCCCATTCTTCCCATTCAGTAACTGTGAGAGGCAACGACGGATCACTCATCGTGGTCACGACATCAACAAACGGCACTTCAGCAATGGCGCCGGCAAATCGTGTTGGTTCCATCGTGATGCACGCTCCTACGGTGAGGCCGCCGGCACTTGCGCCACGCACAACGATTTTGTTTCCATCACAGATGTGACTGTCTGCCAAATGTGTCGCTACTGCGATGGTGTCTGTAAACGTATTGCGTTTGTGCAGTAAACGACCTTGCAGGTACCAGTCACGACCCATTTCGCCACCACCACGCGGGTGGGCAAGCGCCCAAATCCAGCCCTGGTCAAGGAGCGAGAGTCGTGCAACGGAAAACCACGGAGCGACAGATATCTCGTACGCTCCATAGACATAGACCATGGCAGGAGCAGTGCCGTTGAGGGGAGTGTCACGATGGTGCACGATGTCAACGGGAACTGGAACACCATCGTGCGATGACGCCCAAATGCGTTCGGAAACGTAGTTATTTACGTTGCATGCATTCACCTGTACTTGCTTCAGAGTTGAGACTTCGCCTGTCGCTAGTGAATACCATGCCGTGGTGTGTGGCACGGTCAACGATTGATAAGACAAACGAATGCCGTCGGTTTCAAAGTCGGGGTTGGTGTCAAGCTCTATTTCATGAGGCTCTTTCAGTACATCAACATAAGTCAGGGAAGCATCTTTATTGACAAGAGAAATAATTTGCTGTCCGCTCACCCATCGTTGCATCACTGCAAATGATTCAAAACATTCAAATTGAGTAATACGTTCACCTGCCACATGCGGGAGAAACGGTGTCCATTCTGAGGGGTTAGACGTGGAGGCTGTCATCACCTGAAAATCAACTGCGCCAAGGTTTGTGATGATGGCGAATTCAGTGCCCCAGTGGTCAACGGTGTACTCAATGTCATCACGGCGTGCAGCAACGCTCCTCAACTGTGCTGTTGGTGTTGATGCATCAAGAATCCAGGTCTCACTTGACGTCTTGCTCGATGATTCAATCATGATCCATTGGCCAGAACGGCTGGCAGCAACACCAACAAAGAAGCGTTCGTCTGCGTCTTCATAGACCAAGACGTCGTCAGTGACATCAGTGCCAACTTGGTGGCGCCATACCTGCCAGGGACGCATCTGCTCATCAGGAGTCACATAGAACAGCCATTGATCATTTGTGCTCCACGCGACACCGCCGAATGCCGTTTCAGAAATTACATCAAGTGAATCAGTATTCGTTTCTGTGTCACGAATGTGCAATGTAAAGTATTCCCCACCGTCGGTGTCGCTTGACCATGCAAGAAGGCGAGTGTTGTTTGACACTTCAAATGCACCTAATGAGAAATAGTCATGACCATCTGCCTCAATGTTCTCGTCTATGAGAACATTGTCTGTGGCAGTCGATGCTGATCTGCCCCGTGAGTGAATGGAATATGCTTTACCCGCTTCGGTGCGTGATGTGTACCACCAACCACCGTGAGCAACCGGATGAGAGGCATCGTCTTCTTGAATACGTGACTTGATAGTTGAAAATATTTGCTCGGTTAGCGAGGCGTGGCTTGAAAACCACTGCCTGCAGAATTCATTTTCGTCGTTCAGGTACTGCAATGTCTCGGCGTCTTCTTTTTCCAGCAGCCACGCATACGGATCTTGTACGTCGCCAGATGGCCGTACAAGCGTGTGTGGACGCCGTGGGGCAATGGGTGCGTTCAATGTCATATTGTGCAGGATAAGGGCAAGCGCACGGTACCGTTTTGTTATGCGCGTGTGGATTGATCAAGACCTGTGTACAGGTGATGGATTATGTGTAGATCTCTGCCCCGACGTGTTTGTACAGCTTGAAGATGGCATCGCGTATGTTGCAGAGCGCGGTGAGCCTCTCAATGATCCAGGTGGTGCAGGTTCGTTAGCCATTGTTCCTGTGCGTGATTTTTCAGCCGCAGTGCAGGCTGCAGATGTGTGTCCTGGTGAATGCATATTTGTCGAATTAACTGATTAGCTCGATGCCTATCGGTGAATTATTCTCACCGTACGAGGTGCAGGAATCGGGAGAGAACCCTGTACACGAAGGTATCCCTGACCTAAAGTGACCTCAGTGGCTCCGCGTAAAAACTTCCAGCACCTCGATCATCGCCTCGCAGATGCACTGGAAGTAGTGGGGGAATGGTGGACTCCACTTATCGTTTCCACTGTGAATGATGGTTCATATCGTTTTGAGTCAATTCAAAACTCACTGGGCATCGCCCGCAATATTCTCACCGATCGTCTAAACACTCTTGTTGCCGGTGGAGTTTTAGAAAAGCGTCTCTATTCGGCAAAGCCACGACGCTACGAATATCACCTCACGGCTAGGGGCCTCGAACTCATTCCTATTTTCGAAAGACTCGAGCAATGGGGCGATCGACATGCGCAACGCTAGAACATCAGGGGTCATGGATACCTATAAAAGTATCTCAGTCTATGTCGCGTAGTCTTCAGCGATCTGTGGTGATTTTTCCTGTACTCGCTCTTGCGGTCACAGTCGGTTGCGTTAGTTCTTCTGGTGCAGCACCATCACCTGAGGCAAAGATGACCACAACAACGGTGAAGAAAAAAGTGGTCACCACGACAATTGCAAAGGGCGCAGTTGTCGGTGACCCAACTGCTCTATCAGTTCTTGGCACTATTGCTGTGCAAAACGAATATAAGACCGGATATTCGCGGTCATTCTTTAAACATTGGATTGATGCGAATAGCAATGGGTGTGACACACGTGAAGAAGTTCTGATCGCGGAATCTCTGACAAAAGCTCAAGTTGATGCCTATGGATGCAAAGTAATTGAAGGTGACTGGTTGTCTCGGTATGACAATGTGGTCCACACCAATCCGAGTGAACTTGATATTGATCACATGGTGCCACTGAAAGAAGCCTGGGATTCAGGCGCTTGGAATTGGACTGCAGCTCAACGCCAGGCCTTTGCAAATGATTTATCCGATGCTCGTGCGCTCATTGCAGTGACAGCGGGGCAAAACAGATCTAAGTCTGACAAAGACCCGTCGAATTGGATTCCACCGCAGAAGTCATACACATGCACATATCTTTCTGAGTGGGTAGCCATTAAGGCTCGTTGGAAACTCTCAATGGACCAAAGTGAATTTGGCCGCATCAAGAACTTGCTCACGGCATCGTGTGCAACGGCCACGGTCGCTCCGTGGGGAACAGCACCTGCTTCTCCGACATCATCGGTGACAACGCCGATAACTGAGGACACAACTTCAGCCACGACTCCCGTTGTCGTATCAGCTACAACGTTGGCTCCTGTTGTTTCCACCGCACCCGGTGCCGCAACGGTGCCCGCTGAAACGTTGCCAACAGTCTCGCCTGGCGCTTATTGCGCACCGCAAGGAGCAAGGGGTACTTCAAGCGGGCGCACCTATGTCTGTTCCACAACGAAGGCGGATGGATCTCCTTATTCCGGTGGCAGAGCCAGGTGGCGCCAGGGATAAATGCTTTGTGGCGCTCGGGCTGTTGCCCGATAGCCTTGGCACCTATGTCGAAGAAGACCAAAAAGCGTAAGGCGCGCATGCGCCGCTCCAAGGCCAACCACGGCAAGCGTCCAAACATGGGTCGCGGCTAAGCCGACACCCTTATGAGCCGCCTCGTTGCTCTTCATGCAGGAGGCTCTCGTGAACCCTGGCAAAAGCTGGGGTTTTCATTTACTGGTAACTCTTGTCTGTTGGCTGATGTTGACCTCACCATCGCAGACGAACCTCTTGGCCTCCATTTTTGGACCATTGATGTGGGCATTGATGATGTCTGCGACATTGATGGCATCCCCACCACTCTTGTTTCAGCGTCTCCTGGTCATCCCGCAACGTCTCGCATTGGCTCGCACACAATCACTGGGCTCGACCACGTCGTAGTTAACACCGACAACCTTGATCGCACATGTGCCGCGATTGAAGCTGTTCTTGGTCTTGATGTGCGCCGCGAACGCGAAGTCGGCAATGGGGTCGTGCAGCGATTCCACAAACTTGATAACACCATTATTGAAGTAGTCACAGGACCACACATCACCACAGTTGGTGCTTCGTTGTGGGGCATGGTTGCAAGTATCGATGACTTATTCGAATACTGCGAATCATTAGGTGATGACATTGCGTCGCCA